>JAITAH010000251.1 GCA_031284225.1 Dysgonamonadaceae bacterium
TGGAAAAAAACAAATCGAACGAAGGCGTAGTCGTATTGCCCAGCGGTTTGCAGTACAAGGTAATAACCGAAGGAACAGGTCCGAAACCGGCTGCTACCGATGTTGTGAAAGTGAATTACAAAGGCACAAACATCAAGGAAGAAGTGTTTGATACGACTGAAGGCGGCGAACCCCGTCAATTCTCGTTGAATGGCGTGATTACAGGTTGGACGGAAGGCATACAACTGATGCCTGTCGGTTCGAAATACATTTTCTATGTTCCTGCCGATTTGGCCTATGGCGAACAGGAACGGAGCGCAGAAATCAAGCCTTTTTCCACGTTGATTTTTGAAGTGGAATTATTGGATATTGTAAAATAGTTATGGAACGCATTGATAAATTAGACCGGAAGATTCTGGAAATTATCTCCCAGAATGCGCGGATCCCGTTTAAGGAAGTAGCCGAAGCCTGCGGCGTATCGCGGGCGGCCATCCACCAGCGAGTACAGAAAATGATTGAGATGAAAGTCATTGTCGGCTCCGGTTATTTCATTAATCCGAAGGCGTTGGGCTACAACACCTGTACCTACATTGGCGTGAAACTGGAACGGGGTTCGATGTACAAAGATGTGGTTCCGGAATTGGCGAAAATTCCCGAAGTGGTGGAATGTCATTTCACAACCGGTCCCTACACCATGTTGATTAAACTTTACGCCCGCGATAACGAACATTTTATGGAATTGTTGAATGGCCGTATCCAAGAGATTAACGGAGTGATTTCGACCGAAACCATGATTTCTTTGCGGCAAAGTTTTAAGCGGGAGATACCTACGATATAGTTCCTGTATCTCTTGAAAAATAAGACGACGGGCGCCTGCTTTTCAGTGCAGGCGTCCGTCTTTTATTAAGTATTCGGCAATCTGTACGGCATTCAAAGCGGCTCCTTTCTTGATTTGGTCGCCCACGCACCAGAACGATAATCCGTTGGGATGAGTCAGATCTTTCTTCAACCGGCCGACATAAACAGGATCCTGGGTGGCGGCAAACAGCGGCATCGGATATTCTTTGTTTTCCGGACAATCCCGGACGACGATTCCCGGGGCTTGCGTCCAGGCCCGGCGCACTTCTTCGATCGACAGCGGCCGTTCGGTTTCAATCCAAATCGCTTCGGAATGAGCGCGTAGAGCAGGGACGCGCACGCAAATAGCGCTCACGTTCACATCGGAGTGCATGATTTTCCGCGTTTCGTTGTGCATTTTCATTTCTTCTTTCGTATAGCCGTTGTCGGTGAAAACATCTACTTGCGGAATCAGATTATAAGCCAGTTGATAAGCAAATTTTTCGATGGTCGGCCGTTCGCCGTTGGCGATTTGTCTGTATTGGTTTTCCAGTTCGGCCATGGCTGCGGCTCCCGCTCCCGACGCCGCCTGATAAGTGGCCACATGAATCCTGCGGATGTGCGAAAGGTCTTCCAACGGCTTTAAAGCCACCACCATTTGAATGGTGGTGCAATTCGGATTGGCGATAATGCCTCGCGGCCGGTTCTTGGCGTCGGCCGCATTGACTTCCGGAACCACCAGAGGAATCTCGGCTTCCATCCGGAACGCGCTGGAGTTATCGATCATTACGGCGCCGTGTTTGGTAATGGTTTCGGCAAACTCGCGCGAAGCTCCCGCGCCGGCCGATACGAAAGCAAGGTCAATGCCTTTGAAATCGTCGTTGTGTTTCAATTCTTTCACCGTGAAGGATTTGCCGCGAAAAACATATTCGCTGCCCGCACTGCGCGACGAACCGAACAATACCAATTCCTCCATCGGAAAATTCCGTTCTTCCAAAACGCGTAAAAATTCCTGACCCACCGCTCCGCTTGCTCCAACAATAGCAATTCTCATTTTTCTTTAAATTTTTAAAATTTCTTATAATATTGTAGTTATATTTCCTAAAATTATTTTATATTTGCAGCGGATATATTAGCCGCCGGAAAATTGCAGAACCAGAACCTGCATGATGTTAATATAACCAAGCCAACAAACGCAGGAACTCTGGGCCTGCAAAATTAGTAATAATAACTAAAACTAACATTCAATCTGATGAAGAAAATTATTTTTATTCTTTTTTTAATACAGTCTATGACTGTGTTTGCGCAATTTAGAGATGACTTTAACGACGGATTATTCCAAAGCGGAACCAATACCCCTCGTGAAGTTAATTGGACAGGCGACGTCGCCGAGTTTAAGATCAACGATGCGTTGCAATTGCAACTGTATTCGGAAACTAAACAATCTCCCGCACAGTTAAGAACGCCGTCGAGTAGGGCGCTGAATACTTGCTGGGAATTTGATGTAAAAATGAGTTTTAATCCAACCTCTTCCAATTATGCCCGAATCTATCTGGCCAGCGATGAAGCGGATTTAACCGGCTCGTTAAATGGGCTTTTCATCCGTATCGGTTATACCGATAAGAACATATCCCTGGTGCAATCGAAGAACGGAGGCAGTAACAAAATCTTGATTGCCGGCGAAACGAAGCGTTTAGATTTGGCCTCGGTTTCTGTGCATATTAAGGCTACGTTAGACCAAACGGGGAATTTTAATTTGTATTCGCGATTAGATACGGAATCCGAGTTCCGGTCGGAAGGAAATTGCCAGATACAGGACGTGCCGACAAGTAGTTGGTTTGGATTGGTTTGCACGTTCTCGACCACACGCAACCAACATTTTTTCTTCGATAATTTTGTGGCGCAAGTCTTGGACGATACCGGAACCGGCGGTCCGAATACCGATTTTCCCCGCGAAGGCGATATTGTATTCACTGAAATCATGGCTAATCCGGGAACCGGTTCGGACAATCCGGAATACGTGGAATTGTACAATACAACCGCAAAAACGTTTCAATTGAAGAATGGCCTGTTTTATTACGGAGACAAGGCTTACGCATTGCCGGAAAAAACTATCGAACCGCATAGTTATTTCGTTTTGTGTAAAACCTCCGCCGTGGATTGGTTTTCCGGAGTCAACGCCAACGGCGTAACCTCATTCCCGGCATTAGCTAATTCCGGTAAACTGTTGATGTTTGGGAATACGCAAGACGAAATAATTGCGTGGTTTGAATATTCCGACGCCATGTATAACGACAATACTAAAAAATTGGGCGGCTGGGCGTTGGAATGTATCGATTGGACGAATATTTCGAATGTGGCCGAAAACTGGTCGGCTTCGACGGATGCTTCGGGCGGAACTCCGGGCAAAATCAATTCCGTTCAAGCGGCGAATCCCGATGTTACTCTTCCGGAAATTCGTTCCGTTACTTTGTTGGAAGATCATACGCTGAATATTCAATTTTCCAAACCCATGAACCGGACTTTGTTGTTGGATAAGCAATCGTATTCGATAAGCGAAGCCGCCTATGAAATTGTCGCTTTGGAAGCCAATTATCCGTATTCCACCGAATTAAGCCTGCAACTCAACCGATTTCCGCCGCAAGGACAATTGATAGAATTGTATTTATCCGGCGTTAAAGACCGCTCCGGCAATGGATTAAACGGCGCTACCGTATCCGTTGGGAATGCGTTTGAGGCCATGCCGGGGGATTTGATTATCAATGAAATTCTGTTTAATCCGCCGACCGGCGGCAACGAATATGTCGAGTTGTATAACCGTTCGGAAAAAACGCTTGATTTGCGTTATCTGAGTATTACCAGCCGCAAGCCGTCCGATGGTTCGTTCAATACGGCTTATCCGTTGACTGTTTTGCCTTTGTTTTTGTATCCGCAAGAGTATGTAGTAGTAACCAAGAATCGGGATTTGGTATGCTCGTTTTTCGCTTGCCGGGAGGAATCGTTTTTTACGGAACCTGCATCCATGCCTTCTTTGGCCAACACAAGCGGTTGCGCCGTGATATTGAACAATGTTACGAACGAAATTGTCGATGAGTTTTATTACAACGAATCCATGCATTCCAAAGGAATTTCCAACAAAAAAGGCGTGGCGTTGGAACGAATTCATTACAATCTTCCGGCCGGAGAAACAAGCAGTTGGGCGTCGGCGAGCAGTCAAAGCGGTTATGGAACGCCCGGATATATCAATTCTCAGTATTCGGAACGAACGGGCATCAAAAATCCGGATAATAATTTCATTGCTATCGAATATCCGGCTTCGGATAATGACCGTTACGGCATTCGTTATCAGTTGGATAAATCCGGTTATAATGGACGATTATTTATTTATGACGCTTCCGGCCGCCGGGTAAATGCCGTTCTGAAAAATGAATTGCTGGGCAGCCAGGGAATTATTTATTGGAATGGCCAACGTGAATCCGGTCAAAAACTCTATCCGGGAATTTATATTGTTTATCTGGAAATATTCGATATGTCGGGCGTTGTACACAAATTCAAAACGCCCGTAGTCGTGAGATAAACCAATCGCCAAAAGGATTAAATTGACCGGACGCTTGTTGGCCGTCCGGTCAATTTTTAGCTTTCCATCCAAGCAATCCGCGGGTAACGCGGTATCGAAATTCGAGCAGTTTCTCGCCCTTGGCGTATTGAAAACGAATCAAGTACCCCAAAAACAAGACAACAGTGGCGCCCCATTTAACGCTTTCCGAAAATATCCGTTTGAAATAAGCGGAAGAGGAAACCGACCGGGTGCGGATTCTTTCGCTGACTCCGATGGAATAAGACAAACGGATAAGATGTTCCCGCGTCAGTTTTTCGGGAGGAATGTAATGATAAATGCCGGCTTCGGGAACATATCCGATTTTGTTTCCGGCAGCCAGGAACCGGCTGAAAAGGTCTTTCTCTTCGGCGCCGATCAGGTTTTTACCCTTTCTGCCCAGTTCGACGTTGAAAAGGCCGAACTGTGTGAAAAAGGTTTTCCGGTAACAAGCGTTACCGCCTCCGGGATATTTTCCATGAGTGAAAACGCCGGGTTTGTCGCCGCGGTAGAGATATCCGGTAAGTAATTCTTGGGTAAAATAAGTCAACCACGCGGGCGGAGTTCCTTCGTAATGAGGAATAATCGGCCCTCCGGCAGCCATTATTTCCGGATGAATCCGGAAAAACCGGGAATAGGCTTGCAAGTAGTTGGGGAACACCGTAGCGTCGTCATCCACATACAGCAGCAGATCGCCCCGACTTTCGGCAATGCCGCGATTGCGGGCGAAAGACAAACCTTGTTGCGTTTCTACGAAATAGAGGAAACGGACGTCCGGATGAGATTGAGTGAACTGCCGGCACACTTGCTCCGTCCGGTCGGCGGAATTATTATTGATCAAGACAATTTCATAGCGTTCGTGCGGATAATCTTGCGATACAATGCTTTCCAGCAGGGGCGGAAGGTATTTTTCCCGGTTATACGTGCAAATAATGACGGAAATTTCCGTACCGGCTTGACCTGTCGCTCCCGTCGAATAATTACTTGTGGGCAGGCTCATTTACGCAGATTTTTTAAGAGACTTTCCGAACGGATCCAATATTCTACGCCATAAGCGAGGGAGCCGATAATCAACAACAACAGTAAACCGGAAAATAGGGTAGTAATCGTTCCCGCCATTCGGATATCGTCCGGATCGAATACAAATTCGATGCGATGCTCGCCCGCCGGAACGACCAACGCCCGCAGTATCCAATCGGCGCGACTGATAGGCGCAGGCCGGCCGTCGATAAAAGCTTTCCATCCGTTTTTGTAGTAGATTTCGGAAAATACGGCCAGTCCGGTTTGTGCGGAAGACGATTGATATTCTACTTTGTCCGGATAATAAGCCGTCATCGTTATGGATGCGGTCGAATCGGGAATAATTTCCAAGTCGGATAATTGGTTTTCAAATTGTTTATCCAGTACCGCTTCGGTTTGAGGGTTCAGCGTTTCCAGGGCGGCCATTTCATCGTCGGGAGTATCCGTAAAACGATAAGATTGCACAAACCAGGCATTTCCATCGGCATACGGATTGACTAACGGCGGTTGTTCCGGGTTATAGATAATGTATTTAGCGTTCAGCATATTCAAAGTCGGACAGTTTTCACAAACCTTGGCTAAATCGTCGAACGAAGTCGCCGTTTGGAAAGCGGCAATAATGGCTTGTATTTCCCCGGTCAACCGGCGGTCGATCAAATCCTGATAGCGGCCCAATTTAGCGGCATGATATCCCCCGATGGATTTATGGTAATAGGAAGTCCGCGATTCATTGAAAGGATTGTTGAGATTCAATACACGGTAAGACAATGCGACGTCTTGTGAAATAAAATTATCTGCCGCGGATGGGGAAAATTGCTGTTCGTTGTAACTTCTTTTACTCAGGAAATTTTCGACATTCAAATAGCGTTTATCCACCGCCCACAAATCAATTAAAATAAGCGTCAGCAATCCGGCGGCTAAGAAAGGCAATACTTTCCGGCGGTTTTTCGATTGGATGTAAAGCCAGAGCAGTCCGGCGGCCAGCGCGATAAACAGGAACGAACGCCAGGCGTCGGCGCGCAACAAATCTTTCCGGTCGTCGAGTAAGGAAAGATAATACCATTCCGGTACTTGGTTTTGAAATTGAGCGTCGTAAGTAGATTCGAAATGGAAGAAAGCGTTGGGCGCCAGCCACAGCAATAAACAGATTCCGGAGGTAATTCCGGCTGACCAGAACAGCGATTGGATAAGTTTTTTAGCCGGAATATTCGTTTTAATCAATTCTTTGATAGCCGATACGGCTACGATCGGGAAAATAAAAGCCGGGATAATGAGGGCGGTTTCCACTGTGCGGAATTTCCCGTAAAAAGGAAAATGGTAATACATCCAATCGTTGAATCCTGCAAAATTACGGCCCCAAGCTAAGAAAATAAAGAAGACAGCCGCTCCCAGCAACCACCATTTGGAAGAACGGGGAACGATAAAGAGAGCAAACAAAAAGAGGAAACAGATAATAGCGCCGAAATACACGGGGCCGGAAGTAAACTGTTTCTCGCCCCAATAGGTATAAGTTTGTACGCCCTCCCGTTCTACCTTCGCGCCGTGCGCTTTCAGCGCTTTGTACAAATGCGAATCTTTTCCCACCGTTCCGCCGGAGGAACCGCCCATTACATTGGGAATCAGCAGCGAAAGGGTTTCCGCTTTGCCGTAGCTCCATGCAAAAACATAATCCTTGTCTAAGCCGGTTGAAACCGGCGTTTCGACGGACGTTTCTCCCAAAGGCGTTAATTCGGCTTTTCCCCGCATACTTTCCTGTCCCGATTCGTAATTGAGATATAAATTATTCGTGGACGATAATAATGCCAATGCGGCGCCGGCCATTAAAATAACGGTTGCTAATCCTGCATGCTTCCAGGCTTTTTCCCGGATACATTCGACCCAGAATCCGATAAACAAAATAGCGCAGAACAAAGCGGTATAGTAGGTAATTTGCAGATGGTTCGATCCGATGGTCAACGCCAGCGCCGATGTGAAAACCACGAATCCGACCCAATACTTTTGTTTGAATATCAAAAAGATACCGGAAAGCAATAAAGGAACAAACGCCAATGTCCACGCTTTGGTAATATGTCCCGCTTCAATAATGATGATGTTGTAAGACGAAAAAGCCATCGCAATAGCGCCCAAAACAGACAACCACCAGGACGCGCCTAACACCAAAAATAAAACGTAAGCGCTGAGCAAGAGTACCAGTATGGGGCCTGCGGAGTCGGATTGATAGATTTCCAGCGTATATTGACGCAGCGACAGCAAAAAATCGGTTCCGGTAGAATAGCCGGTAATATGATAGCTGGGCATTCCGCTGAACATCGAACCGGTCCATCCCGAAGGTTTGCCGTATTCTTCCAGTTCATGCGCCATACCTTTATAGTTCGTAACATCTCCTTGTTGCAGGACTTTGCCTTCGAGAGCGGGATAAAAATAAATCAATGTCAGAAGAAAGAAAAATAGCAATGCGCCCCAGTGGGGAAGCGTTTTTTTTAATTCGTTGCGAATCTTCATATTATTCAAATTTACCGCAAAGTTAGCATAAAATCCTCAATTGTACACAAGCGAAAATAGATAAAAGACAACCAAACGGAAGAAGATAAAGCCGGACTTATAAGGCAGGAAGCCGTCTTTTAATCTTTCTCATCTAATTTTCCGGATTCTTGCCTGCATTAACGACGTAGAGACGAGGCACGCCCCGTCTCTACCCAGTTTAATGCCGATTATAGAATTATTTTTCTTTAACGAATGCTTTAACTGTTTCTATCGAACCATCGGTATAGGTGATTTTTTTGATCACAAAACCGGTGGCGTCTTTTGTTACTTGCATACCCGTCAGGTTATAATATTGGGTAGCTTGAACGATTTTTGCTGTCCCTACGGTAGCAATACCTACGCTTATGTCTTCGGTAAATTCTAATTCGCCTGTTTCGGGACGCCAAACGCAGGCGGTTTGTTCGGTAATACTCTTGCCGTTTATCAATATTTGATCGAATCCTTGGTCAGTTGCCGCCTGCATCCCATTGGGCGCATTAATCAAAATGATTTTATCGCCGGTCGTCGCTTTGAGTACGGTTATATCCAAAGTACATTCTTCATTCACAACAAAATCACCGGCAATATTGACAACATCATAAGCGTCTGCGGTATGAGAATCGGCCACAGTCAATTTAAGAGTTGCTTTGTAAAGGTCGAGATTGGCCGACAAATTGATACCGCCTTCCAAAATACCGCCTTCTTGCAGATACATATATTGAAGATCTGAAATTCCTGTATTTTTAAATGTTCCGTTTACGTAGGCCTCTTTAATGCCGAAAGATCCGCTGACGTCCAGCGTTGCTCCATTTTCGATAGTAACGGTATCGATAGCGGCAATCAAGGAACCGCCGATAGCTAATGTTCCTTCTCTGACTACGATATTTCCGCTGTGTTCGGGGCTGTTTCCGGAAAGCGTCCATTTACCCGTTCCGATTTTGTAAAGGAATGTGCGGCTGGTAGATGTGCGACTGGTAACTATAGCCGTGTCGTTTTTTATGAAACTGCGTATGGTACCTGCAAATTCGGCGTCTGTATTTAATCCGCCAAACATATAGGTCGATTTACGTCCATCGATGAAACCTCCTTCTATAACAGAAGCGGCTGTTCCGTTCAGTGCGCCGATCCGCAAAGTATCTGTTCCTTGCGCGTTTTCATTATAATAACGCACTAAGCGGATGTTGTCTCCCAGGTTTACTTTTGCTTTTTCCAAGAATGTATTGTTTACGCCAAATCCGGCAATCGAAGCATCTTCTATGCCATTGATTGCGTTCACCTCTGTATTTTCCGGTACGGAACCTGTCCATTCCGTCGCCCAATCAGCCGATTTTAATCTTCCTGCTACGCTCAAAGTAATATTGACTTTGGAAACGTTGGTAATGGCCGGAGAGGAGAACGCTTCCGAAAGAACGTTGAAATTGAGTTCTCCGCCGGCTCCTTCGATAGGCGTTGATAAATTGGCGTCGATCAGGAAAGAAACGTTGTCGGCTGCCGTGTATTTGGATGCGGTTGCCGCATTTTTTATATGCACGGATCCTGTTTGAAGTTGAGCTTCCAAGTTACTGCCGATCCCTAAGATAACTGTTCCGGCGTTTCCCGGATTGAGGATAAGATTTCCGGTTCCCGTTAGGTTTCCATCGCCGGTAAGAGCATATCCGTCGGTCGATACGGTAACGTTTCCGCTTCCCAGAAGGATGGTTTGCGGAACGTTAATTTCTTTAGATTCGATGCTTTCATTAGAGAAAGCTACGCTGTTGCCGTTTTGATAACTGACGTTGGATCCGCCGTCGATGCTGAAATTATTGTCCAGTTCGTCCCAATAGACGCTGGTTGTTCCCGTCCAGGTGTATGTCCCGGTGGCGGCCGGCGATTTTTTGAATACCAAATTAATAGCATTGACTCCATCCAGTTCGACGACCACGCTTTCGGAAGTTGTTTCGGCAGCATTATAAGCATAATAGTTATCTCCTTCGACAAATGAGTTTTTATCGGTTTCTAAGGCATAATACGCTAAAGATACTTCTTGTTGGGGGATTACTCTCGGCGCTTTTGCCTGTTGTCCGTCCTGGTCGAGATAATTAACGGTTACGTCTCTCCGTCCTAACGATATTTCGTTGACATAAATATCAAAATTATCAAAATAGGCGGCAAAGGTAACGTTGTCTCCATTTCCTATATTACCTCCTCGTGTGTTTATAATCGACAAAACGCCTATATTTGTAGCGTCGGAGTCGATAAATGGTTGATTGGTAATTGTTCCCGTATTTTCAGGATTATCCGCATCGGTAATTGTTAAACTAACTACCTCTTTAGTTGTAAAATTCAAACTAACCCTTATGTGATAGGTGCTTCCTACGGTATAAGCGATAGATGTACGGGTAGATTCGTTGATAGTATTGGTTTCGTCAGCGTTGTTTCCCTGTCGGCGGAAACCGCCGCCGCCATTTCCTGTCGTATAAACGGCGCCATAGTCGCCGCATACCAAATCCATATTCCAATAATGGAAAAATCCGTCGGTACCAGCCAGATAAAGCCCGAAAATCGGGAGGGGCTTATCTTTCGTTCGCGCGGCGTCCATAAATATTAACCCCAGCGAATTTTTTGCGGCTACCGTTGCCGCATTAATGGTCCAGTCAAATTCCATATTAAATACTTCATATCCGGCCATAGTTTCGTTCGATTGAGGGGTTGGGAAGAAAATTTCCGCTCCCCGGGTACCGCTGCCATTGCTGGCGCTGATAGTAAGCATTTCACTCGTCCAGGCAACAGTTCCTGCTCCTCCGTAAACATTCGTTGTTTGACTACTCGAATTAGTCGTGTTAATCGACCAGGCCGAGGGTTTATTCGGCAGTGCATTACTGCTGAAATCTTCATGGATGTGATACTTTTTATAAGTATCCTGAGCCTGTAAGACTCCTTGATTTCCCATCGCCATTAAAGCGATTACGAACAGATAAGTAAATTGTTTTCTCATGATTAAAAAATTTAATTGTAATTAATTTAATTGTTTTTCTAAATTTTGTAATGCCAAAGGTAAGGCAAGCGCTATCGATTCAAAATATATTATTATTCAAATGAATGGAATTTTGTTCAATTCTTATAATTTCAAGAATTTTTGCCGGTACGAAATCGTTCCATTCTCAATCCTCATAGCGTATTGCCCTGCCGCCAAGTATCCTACGCTAAATGTTTGCGTAGATTTTCCGCCAATTTTCAATACTGTTTTCGCCGCCAAACGTCCGTTCAAATCATAGACGAAGCAATCGTAAATTCCTTTGTTTTCAAATTGGACGGACAGTTCATTGTTTTTAACTAATGTGGTCAGCAAATTTATCGGTTCCTTTTTTTCCATCGAATAAATCCGATTAGAACGGATGAATTGAATGACAATCGTGTCGGAAAAAACGTGTCCGTGGTAATTCATGTCCAGCCAGATTTTATGTTCTTTGCCATCGGCATAATCGGCCTGTTTCAGAAGCAGTTTTTTCGCGGTTGTGTTGTTCGACCATTGATAAGCCGTAGCATTGAACGCGGGGTCGAGTTCGTATTCCGTATCGTGTATTTCGATTTTTGTGGGAACAAAGATGTTTTCCAAATCCGAGCCGAGATAGAAACCGGTATGAGTCGGTTGATTGTATGCAACATTTTGATACACAATGCTCATTCGGTAAACGGGGTCTTGCAAAAACGTATGGAAACGGTAGTTGGTAGCCTCGGTAGTCATATAAATTCGGATGAATCGGTTGGTGGTTGCCCGCAAAATCACTTCTTCGCGCCAGTCGCCTACGATATCGCCTACGATACAAGGGTTCGCTTTTGTGCCGTTGTTGGAAGACATGGATAATGGCGTCAATAAAGTAGTTGACGTACCGTTATTGTATTTGGTAACGTTGGTTCCATCCTGTAATTCACGTAACAAATCGCCATCCCACCAAGCGGCCATATTCATGGATACGCTACCGGTAGAAGTACTGATTGTTTGCAGATTACTTGCATTGATTATACCGCCTGAACGGGATGACCAAAATTCCATTCCCCGTAAATTGGGGTTTATGTCTGTGCCCATGCAGCGGCCTACGTCATCGCCGGATTTTATTTGATGGAGTATTTCGCCGGTGGCGGCGTCGCGCAACGTAGTGCCATCGACTTTATTTTCGTGACAAGCAACGACTTCCAATCCCGGACGTTCAGGGATAAAATCGGTCAGGTGTATGGCATCTCCATGACCTAATCGAGTGTTGTATAATCCCTTGCCGTCATGGTCAATGGCCATGGAACCGTAGATGATTTCGTCAAATCCATCGCCGTCCACATCCGCGACCCGCAAATTGTGATTGCCTTGACCGGCATAAGCCGCATTGGCGGTGGTGGTGTTGTAAGTGTCGAATTTCCAGCGTTTGGTAAGTTCGCCATTGACAAAATCGTAGGCGACTAAAACGGTGCGGGTGTAGTAGCCTCTGCACATTACGATGCTGGGATGGATACCGTCTAAAAAGGCTACGCAAGCTAAAAAGCGGTCGCAACGATTGCCGTAATTATCGCCCCATCGGGAATTGATTTCCGATGAAGTCGGTTCCAGTTTGGGGATTTCATTCCCGCTGTTATACGAACTGCTGTAGCGAGGCGGGTCGTATTCGGTAGTTACAATTTCCACACCGGTTTCCCCATTGAACACTGTTAGGAATTCGGGGCCTTTCAAAATATAACCGGTTCCGTTCCGGTAGTCGGCATTGGGATTATAATTAGTCGTTAGTTTATATTTACTTTTGTAGGAAGGAAAGTAGGTTTCTCCGATATTGTTTCCGGCAGCATCTTTTCCGCCTTCGGCTGTTTTGCAAACAAATTCGGCTTTGCCGTCGCCATCCAAATCGTACAACAGAAACTGCGTATAATGGGCGCCCTCGCGAATATTGACGCCCAAATTAATTTCCCACATAAACGTTCCGTCTAATTTATAGGCTTGAAAAACAGGCGGTTCGGTTACGCCCGATTGCGAATTGTCTTTGGCGTTGGGGCCTACGCGATGAATAACGATTTCCATTTCCCCGTCGCCGTCCAAATCGGCAAAACTTGCGTCGTTAGGCGAATAGGTATAGCCGGCGTCGCCTTCAATCTGTTTCATCGGAATTTGTATATAGGGATTTCCTCCTCCGTTATCCGTACTTTGCAAAGTGTAGGATGCAAGGTTTTCGGGATTTTCAACGCCGTCTGTAACCGATTTCAGGGAATATTTTAGTTCGCCTCTGTCTGTTTCTGCGTATGTATAAAAAGTGGAAACGGCGAGCGGCGTAGCATTGAGTTTCGTATTTCCTTTATAGATGTTGAAAGCCAAGTCGAGGGCGTCTGTTTCCAAATATCGCCATGTAACACATACGTTTCCGGAGCTTGTTCGATAAGCGACCAAAGCTCTTCCCAAATTTTCTTTTTGAATATTTGAAGAATAATTGGGGCCTTGAGCAATTATCAACTGATTTATAGCGAACAAGGCGATGAGAACGGCAATTAGTTTATTTTTCATTCGATTATTCATATAGAGGTAAATACCATTTATCTTCCGAACTCATATCCGGTGCGGTAATACCGGAACGAGCGAATTTTTCAGCAATATTTTCATCCCAAATAAACCGGTTACCGGCTCCGGGCGTTTCATGGTTTAATCGTCGTGCCACGCGAACCAAGTCTCCCCAGCGGTTTCCCTCGAATCCTAATTCCAAAGCAGCTTCGCGGATAATCAGTTTTTCGACAAAAAGAACGGAATCTTTGGTTGTCGTCAAGTCGTCGGGGAAAGGAATATTCGGCAGATTGGCGCGGCCTCGCACACCGCCATTGTATCTCCAAGGGCCGCGAATATACGGTTGATCGACAAGACGTCCGTCGAAATAGTAGGGTTCGGGATAGGGCAGTCCGGGTCCGTAGCTACTGTATTGAATGGAATCTCCGGGGTAAGTCGAACCGTCTTCTTTTTTCCAGTTAAAGGCGGCCCCGTGTATTCCGTCATTGACCAATGCCCATGCTAACTTGGGATAACCGGCTCGGTTAACGGCTTCGGCATAACGCAGGTGCAGCAGGGCGGCACGATATAAAAACCAATTGCCACACGCAGTTGAAGTCGAATTGTCTTTCATGTAAGAATATTTCCGAATATAATACTTTCCGTCGGCGTACAGGTCATAAGCGCCTCCATATCCGCGTGCATCAAAAGGATAACCGTTTTTCTGCGTTTCGTTTCCCCAAATTTCTTCCACGGCATAATCCGAAGGTTTCAGATAGGCTTTGCCTTTATTGTAATTGACGGGATTAAAGAGTTGTGAGAGCGTATAATCGGGAGCAAACTTCGTATCGTAGGAAAGAAACCAAATCATTTCTTCCAAATCATACGAGCTTGTGGTAGAGGTCATAAACATTCTTCGCCAAGCGTTATAAAAAGCGTCGGCATCATCATTCTTATCTAATGCATAGAGAATTTGGAACCAACTGGGCGTTCCGTCGCTTACTCTCCAAACATCGCAATAGAGCCTGTACTTACGAAAATTGTTCCGGTTTGAGGCCGCTTCGGTTTCTCCAACCGCCATTATTTCACGATAAATGCGGGCGGCTTTTTCGTAATCGTTGTTATAGAGATACAAATCGCCCAACAAACATTTTTTATGGATAAAAAATGGAGTAAGGGAATAACCGTCAATCGTTCCATTGATCAATTTCGATAAGCGGTAGTTTTCTAAAGTCGGTAAAGTTTCCATGCAACGGATTAATTCCCGAATGAGTTCGTCGGGGTTTAATACGTTTTGTTTATAATTATCCAAATCTTCCAAAGCGATGATGGGTTCGGTTATATAAGGCGTTTTTCCGAAAAGATTGCTCAATTGCAAATAGACCCAACATCTCAGCGCGGTCACATCGGAATAACGTTCATCGTATTCGGATTGCGTCATTTTATTTTCTTTCAGCATGAGGTTGTAATTATGCAATATATCGTTGCAAGTTTGTATTACGCCGTAGAATTTCGATACGTTTGCCCACGGATTATTTTTTCCTGGAATATTGCGGCTGATTTCTTCCAAATCGGTTGTGGCTTGGTCTGTTACATCCATCAAGTCGGCACGCAATTCATTCAGTACGACCACTTGTTCGGCTAATCCCATGAATTGACCGTACAAGCCGAGAATGGCGGCGTCGGCGTCGTCCAGACCGGCATAGAAGTTTTCGTAGGCTACTACTTCTTCGGGCGTGGTATCTATGCAGGATTGGAAGGAGAGCGCAAATATCAGAAAGATATTTAAGATACTTAAATGATTATTATTTTTTGCCATACTATTTATTTTTTACAATGCTAATTTGAATCCGAAAGAAACCGTTTGGGGTTGCGGTACAAAACAAGCGTCAATTCCGTAATACAGCGGGTTTTGTCCCAAAGCAAATTCAGGGTCTAATCCTTTGTATTTCGTCAATGTTACCAGATTTTCGCCGGTTACGAACAGTACGCAGTTTTGAATGAGTTTCCATTTCAAGCCCAAGTCGTAAGACAGGGTTATGTTTTTCAGTCGCAAATATGAACCATCTTCAATCCAGCGGTCGGAGAAGCGGGCGTTGCCCATGGGGTCGTTGTAAACGGCGCGGGGCATATCCGTCCTGTCGCCTTCATATTTCCAGCGATTGAGCGTCGTTGCCGCCTGATTGTTGAATGTGGACATGTTTTCCAATTGAGAGCGGGTATAATTATAGACGTCGTTGCCTATGGAATAAGTCGTCAATGCATTCAACGTCCAATGTTTGTACTTGAAAACGTTGGAAATCGAACCGAAGACGTCCGGGTTAGGGTCGCCGATAATCACACGGTCGTTTTCATCTATCTGGTTGTCGCCGTTTTGATTAACGAAACGGATATCGCCCGCTTGAAAAGCCGTTGGAACCAATCCCTGCAGCATATACAGTCTGTCCAGATCGGCTTCTGCCTGCGTAGCATATACGCCGTTTGTTTGATAACCGTAAAATTTACCAATGGCTTGTTTTTCTTTGGTTTGTACGGTAGCTCCTAAAATTTCCGTCAGGTATTCCTTACCGTTGAGGTCTAATACTTCGTTTTTGTATTTAGAAACCGTCAGACCTAAATCCCATTTGAAAGCGCCGTTCAGGATGCGTGTATTTACATTCAAGTCGATACCGGTATTTCGCATCGAACCGGCATTGGTAATGTATTGGTCGAATCCGGTAAAGCGTTCGGGAACCACCAGCAGTATCATGTCTTTGACGGTATTGGAATAGACTTCCAGGCTGATATTGACGCGCTCGTTTAACACGGAAGCATCTAAGCCGATGTTTAATCGTTCGGTAGTTTCCGGTTTCAGTTGGGTGTTTACCAAATTTCCACGTATCAACCCGTAAGAACCTAATATGTTTTGAGGTTTGTAATATTGAATACCGTTGTAATTGCCAATATCGTCGTTACCCGCTATACCATAGCCCAGTCGTAATTTTAACATGTCGAATAAGGAAAAGTTTTTCATCCATTCTTCGCCGGATAATAACCAGGCCAATGCTGCGGAGGGATACGGCAGGAATGTATCGGCGTCTTTACCGTAACGGGATGAAGCGTCTAAGGAGGAAGAAATATTCAGAAAATATTTATTTTTAATTGCGTAATCAACATTAGCATAGAAAGATAACCAATTCCATCTACCCAGGCTTCCGCCTATTTGACGCAAGAGCGCAATGCCGTATTGTATGGATTTGAAATCGTCGGAGCTGGAGTTGTATCCCTGTCCCCAATCGTTTTCCGCCTGGTTGTTTTGATAGCGAGCGCCTGTCCGAACCGACAAGCGTTGGTTATCGCCGAGTTGGGTTTTATAATTGGCATACACGTCGCCATAAAGTGAAAACAGGCGATCGACGCGGTGTTGCGATTCGTTGGTAACGGTTGCTATGGACAAATCATCGAATGCCACTCCGACGCTCGGATAGAATATTTTTTCCCGTTCTTTGTTGAAATTTAATCCGAATAATCCGCTCAAATTAAAATGATCGTTGATTTTCCATGCCAATTCAAATGAGCCGAGAAAGCGGTAATTGATATTATCCATAGACAGATTATTCGCCAGTACGAAGGGATTACTGTTTCCGAAAATATCGGACGGCTCTTCGTTGGGCGACTGTTTTCCTTCCTCGTTGTAAATGTACGAGGTTGTAAACGGCGCTTTTATCAGCGAAGCCAGAATCGGATTGGTATGCCTATTTGCTCCTTCGGTTGCCAGTTGTTTGTTTCCATACACGAAACTCATGTTTGCCAACACCTTGATCGTTTGAGATAGTTTTATCTCAGAATTGAAACGGGTGTTAAAACGTTGAAAATGCGTATTTTTCAATGTCCCTTCTTGATTGAGATACCCCAACGAAAGCATATAAACCGCTACTTCATCGCCACCCGAAACATTCAGATAATAATCGGAGTTGTAGCTGCTGTTGTAAATCTCGTTCTGCCAGTTGGTAGTATGATTGTAGCGGTAGTAATCCGTATTTCCTTCGTACCCCCACGGGTTTTGTACCGGAATAGTATTATCGAAAAACGGTAGCCGGTTAATCTCCGCCGGGTCAACGCCGGGATTTGCTTGCTGGTATAAATCCGATAACAGGTTTTTATGTTCCATGGCATTTAAGACCGGAATCTGTATCGGATCGAAATTCAGGCCAAAATGCACACGAGCATTAATTTTTGTTTCTAATTCCTTTGCTTTCAACGTATTGATTAGCACTACGCCGTTTGCCCCTTTCACGCCGTAGAGCGAAACGCCATCTTTAAGCAGAGTGATGCTTTCGACGTCTTTAGGGTCGATGGACGCCAATGGATTCGCATAATAATTGCCGATGAGCGAAGAGGCGTAAGCCGTATTTTCGTAAGGCATTCCGTCCACAACAAACAAGGGCATGGTACCGGCATTTATCGTATTAAATCCGTGCAAATACATATTAGAGCCGTTACCGGGCATTCCCGAACGGGTAATTATATTGATTCCGCTCGCATATCCTTGTAACAGAATATCCGGCGTAACTGCAACGCTCAGGTTGTTGTCTTCTGAAACGGAAGCCCAGGAATAGGAAATGCCGGTAGAAGAAGTTTCTCCCAAAGGGGTATAGACATTTTTTGTCGCTCCTTTGTATTCGCTTTCGTACAAAACGACGTCGATCTTGTCGCGTCCGCGCACCGGAATTTCCCGTTTGGCGCGACCAAACCCGCTTATTTCCAGGATAACGTTTTTATTGGGGATGGTAATCAAATAGCTTCCGTTGTCTTCCGTGATAGCGGAAGAGATTCCTTCCACCGCCACATTGATCCCCGGCAAGGGTTTTCCGGTCGAAGCATCTTTAACAATTCCCGTTACGGTGTAGGGCAGGTCTTCTTTCGTTTGAGCGTTTACAGAAACGACTGTGCACGATAGCAGTAAAAGGAAACAGAGAATTACTTCCTTGCCCCGTACAGGGAGCGGAGGGGCGGTATTTTTTTCAATAATACGCAAAGAATGACGTCCCGCACTCGGCAAAGTCCCCAGGGAATTTAGGAGTCTATTTTTCATGATTTTCATATCTTATTTATTGTCTGTAATTTAATCATTGGGGTCCACCAGCGGTACTAACTTGATATAATCCAGAAACAGGATTCCCGAATTGGTATTTAATTCCCGCGGGGTATTGGCTACAAAAAAAGTAGCAGTCCCGTAAGTAGGGCATTTCAAGGTTGTTTGATCGCCGAACTTGTCTGTTGCGGTAAATTTCTGATCGAGAATGAATATTCCTTCGTTCGCAGTGGTAACCGTGTAGCGAATTACTTGCGTTTCTTCGTGTACTCCGGCGATTGATTGTCCGGCAAATACCGTATTGGCGCTGAAATGATTGCTGATTTTCGCATCGGAATTGCGCAATAATTCGGGTTCGTCGGGGAAACTGATGAATAGCTTCTGTTCCAATATCATGGGTTGCTGAAGGGTATCCGAAAAATTGGTATAGTGCTTTTCCATATCATCGTAAGCCACCCAGTAGATTTCGTAATCGGTTGAGTACAAAGTAGGATTGTATTTCAAATAAGCGTTCGACGACTTATTAACCACGGCGTCGTTGTCGCGATATTTGGTATCGAAAGTGAACGTTTTGGTAGTATCTCGCGCTTCGCCATCAAGATAATACACATAAGAGATGGTGTTGCGAGTAAACCCTTTCAACAGAATATCTTGACCGTTGCTTGCCCAATTACGGTACCGGCGTTCCCAGCCGCCGCCATTGTCCCATCGGTCGATATAATCTTCCGCTTCAATGATTTGCGTCTTGATTTTGTTTTCGTATATTTTGACGTCGGATCGGCTCAGTTTATAGACAATCCCGTTGGAAGCCTGATAAGTTTCCTGAATGTCGGCGGGATCAATATCCACTAAAATGTCGTTCTGTGAATTGAATCGTCCCGCTTGTTCAATAATCTGATGCTTCAGTACCAAATCGGAAGTCAATTCGTAAGCAATTTTTCGATTTTGAATCGTTTCGTCTTGTTGAATAAAATATTTTCCATATTTGTTTTTCAGAACATTTAAACTGTTGTTTTCTAATAAAATAAATGTAAACGACAGCCTTTCGTTATCCAGCGGATAGTTTTCCAGAAACACGTTGCGATTTGTCCAAATGGTATCGTACAGCGGTCGTCCGTTGACGTCCACGCCCGTTTGAACGCTTCTGTCCATATCCATTACCGGTTCCTCCAACGATTGGATAAAAGCGATTTGGTCGTATCCGCTTTGTTCATTCAGATATTCCCAGATGTTTTTACGGTCGATAATCGTATTGTCAATAATATGAATTACGCCATTGATACCCAAAAGATTGCTTTGAATAATATTAGCGCCCGAAATAACGGCTCCCGCGATGGGAACCGTTTTACCGTTCAGCATCTGAATTTCCTCTATTTCAAATTGCTTAGACTCGTTGGTGTAATGAGACAAAAGCGCGATGTAGTTTTTTACCCATACCGTTAAGAGTTCGCCGTTATTTAAATCGATGTTTTGCAAAGCTTTATTCACAGGCGCAAAAACGGTCAGCGACGATTCTGTTTGTAAAAAACGGTCATATCCGGTCGTTTGTAAAATCGAAACAAAAGTCGAAACATCGGGATTTGCTTGCAGGAGTTCGAACAACGTTTGATCCGAATGACTGTTTTTCAGCTTTGTATCGTCCGCCCAAGGGTTGCAGGCGGTAAGAAAGAGCGCTCCAACGATAAAAAGAATTGCGAGGATATTACGGGTCAAGCCGGTAATGACAAATCGTTTATAGTTCATAATTCATAATTTTAAATGTTTTATTCTACCTCGTCGGTACAGTCGCGAGGAAATATTTCGCACACCGGCGTTTCTGGTCCAATCCAGTTTCCTTTTATATCTACGCGCGGCCACAACTGGTCTTCATCTACGGGGATAAATTGAATCATATCCCAATTTCCGTCTTGCGTATGAGGGGAGGTGCCAAGAACGTCAAATCGCAGCGTATGTTGTCCGGTTGTTTCTACCACGATAGTTCCCAAAAGATGCGAAATCATTACCGATTCAAATTTTTTGGCATTGTATTGTTTCCAACCGTCCAATTCGATAAGTTCGTGCGAAGAACCTTCGGCTTCGGGACTCGGCATATAGGCAGATAAATCGAAAGTATAAGGCAATATCTGGTCGTCGTAACCGTCTTGTTTGAAAGTAGTTTTGAGGGTAACTTCATGCAGTCTGCGGTAACACAACCAAACTTTGTATTTTCCGGGCAGCAATACCGGCGTTTTCATTTCCAACCAAAGCATTGTGTTGCTGCTCATCCGGAAATGGATATAATCGGCGTAAACGTATTGGGATTTTGGGTCTAAAACAGTGGGATAACCGGAACAATAGTAGTACACCGATTCGGCTGTTTTTCCGCCCCAGGTGATGTTCGCCAATTCGCCGGAGGCAAACGGAACATTGGCGCCTGCTTTCCGGAACGATTTCAGCGCCATCATTTCAGGTTGTTCGGCCAAATCCCAGTAAATGCGGTAAGCTGTCCGATTTTTTATTTGGATATTGCCGTTTATTTTGTGGATTACGCCGTTGGAACAACTCCAATCGGAGTAGTCGCTGGCGCGATCTAAAAGTACGCCGGGTTCGGTTGTTTGTCCTTGTTCAAATTCATTCAGCAAAATCACATCCAGATTGCGTTTGAACGTGATGACTTGTTTGGGTACCAGCGTTTGAAGGCTGGAAACGACCATCAAGTCGGCAATGTACATCAAATTGTTGATACAATGGTAACTGACGTAGTCCTGTATCAATTGAGTATCGTCTTCGATTTCGGGACGGCTTTCCCGCAGTTGCGCCAGCAAATCTTCGATATGGTTGATGCCGGCTTCTTGATAGGCTTCATTATTTTGTATAAAAAAGGTAAACCAATAATCCGTTTTTTCCACCGATAAAGAGTCGGCTAATCCCGACAGGTTGAAAACTGTTTTTATCAACGAATATTCCGCGTCGGGCAATTCCGCAATTCTGTCGGCAACGGTTTGAACGGGAGGCGTTAATACATTGTCGATAATCTGCACGTAACCGTTGGAAGCCCGTAAATCTTTTGTGATGATTTTGGCTTGGCGGTTTACCCGGATAAACACATCAGAACCCTCGGCTTCCGTTTTGGTTGTTAGATATTTCCGCAGGAAATTGGGATAGGGAAGCCGACCATCGACAAAATCGGTGGTGAGCAGCGTTGTATCGGAACCTGTAACCCGCACCAAATGATATTTGACAATCGCTTCGGCTTCTTCTTTCGAGAGCGCTTCTACGCCGGATTTTTCTATTTGCTGCAAATAACTTTTTACCGCTTCATTGGTTGGGGCAAACAAGGTGTATTTTCCATAAGCGTGTATCGTACCGCGCAATTCGCCTTTTTCCACAATAGATAAAAAATCGGATAAGTTATTTTCTTCCATTACTTCGTCTATCATTTTTTCATCATAGACCTGATAGATTTCGCCTTCCATCGCTTTTTCGCACGAAGTCGAGATCATCATCCATCCTGACAACAGGATTCCTGTAATATAAATAGATACTCGTTTCATGATATTATTTATAAAATTCGTTTTGTACTAATGCTTTATTAGCTTTTATTTCGTTATCATTGATCGGGAGATAATGACTGCCTTTATTACTTAACCACTTATTTTGCAAGCTGTTGGTTTTTTCGGGCGCTGCGCTGAGTATCGCTAACCGTGCCAGATAGGCGAGGTTTTTTTCGCTGTAATTATCCCGTTGAGCGTGCCGTAAAACGTCGAACCAGCGTTTTCCTTCAAACGTAAATTCGCGGGTACGTTCGTTCAGAATAAATTCTTCGAGGGTGCGGGCGTCCATATCACCCGTTTGTCCGTACAATAAATCCGTCGATTCGGGTGCATTGGCTCTGTCCCTGATTTGAGTAAGCAACTGTTTGGATTCCTGTAAAAGCGTTTGGTTGTTGCCGTTATGCAAAGCTTGCTGCGTTAGCGCTTCGGCTTTCATCAGGATGATATCGGCTAAGCGATAGAATATCCAATTGCTGAAAGAGGAACCGTTTGAACGGTATTGGAAAGGCGACAGTCCGTTCATTCCAATCCATTTCCATACATAGCTTGAAACGTACGAAACGCCTTCGCCCCGAATATCCGCCCAGGCTTTATCTATGGAGGAAGATGGGAAATATTCGTTGTAAAAATTAGTCATTTTCGGTTGAATAATTGCATAACCGGGGGCAAACATTGAATAGAAAGGATTTTCTTTGTCGGTGCCGAATTGCAATTCAAAAATACTTTCTATGCTGTTTCCCTGCGCATACATGTTTTGAAACAACTGATCGACGTCTCCTTCGTTGGCGTAATATACCGTTTGGTTTTCACCGACAGTCGCTCCTTCGATAAGCGCTTCCTGCCGGCTGACGGGAACTAACGAAAACTGTCCGGAATTAATGATTTGCGTACACAATTCAATACATTCGGCATAGTCGCTTTTCCACAAATAAATGTCCGCTAACAGAGCTTTCAGGCTCCATGCGTTAAACCGTCCTTTGTTAGCATCCTTATCGGAATAGCTGAAAGGGATATCCTTTTCGACTTCCCGCAAAGACGCAATTAATTCCTCCAGAATTTCCGACTGTGGGCTTTTGGGAACGCTGAAATTCTGATTGTCGTAAATACTTGCCTGGGTAATGTAGGGCACATCCCGGAACGTGCGTATCAGATAAAAATATGCCAGACTTCGGATACAGATAACTTCCGCTTGATATTGTTTCAACAAAGTTTCCGAGAACGACAGGTCTTTTTCTTTGGCCAAAGGCGCCAATTCGAGTACCGTATTGCATTGGTTGATCGTTTTGTAAAAATAGTCCCAGCTGGTATAAGAGTTGGCGCTGACAATTTCTCCGTCTTGAATGGCGCGTAAAGTCCCGTCTTTGTCGCGAGGAGTAGGTTCTACCATTTCGGCACGCATTTCGCCCCAGATAAAATACCGTTGCATCACATTATCTTCCATCATGGAAGCATAGCAACCCATGACTGCCGCATGGACTTCTTCCTTGGTTTTCCAGTATTTATCGCGGACAACGCCGTCTTCGGGGGCAAGGTCGAGCCAGTCGGAGCAAGCAGAGAGGATAATGAAGAGGCTTAAGAAGCTTAAAAATTTATTTAGCTGTTTCATCCTGATTGAGTTTTAGAGATTAAAAAGATATGTTTAAGCCGAAAGTATAGGATTTTGCCGGCGGGGTGCGGGCGTAATCTCGTCCGGGATTGCCGCCGGTAATGGATACTTCCGGGTCTTGTCCGGTATAATTTGTCCAGATATAGATGTTTTGCATCGTAAAAAAGAGATACAAATCCGAAAGTTTGTAACGAGATATCCAATTTTTTTTGAAATTGTAACGGAAAGTAAGCGATTTCCAGCGGAGGAAAGAGCCATCTTCCACAAAACGGTCGGACGCCATCCAGTTGTATCCCTGTCCGTACAATGCGCGGGGCAGTAAATCGTCGGGCGCGTCTTCGGGATTGGCGTATTCATGACGAAAACGTTTCAACACGGCTTTGCTCTGATTATCGTAGTTGTACATTTTTTCCATTTCCATTCGCGACATATTGATGATGTCGTTTCCATAGCGGAAATAAAAAACCGTATTCAAAGAAAATTCCTTGTATTTGATAGAAGGCGTTAAACCTCCGGTAAACAGAGGATTATAATCGCCCAAATAGACAATATCCTGATAATTGATATTTCCGTCGTGATTAATGTCCACATAGCGGGCGTCCCCCGGTTGAAATTCGTAATCGATAGACGGATAACCAAACCGCATATAAGTCGGCGTCGGATAGCCCTGGTCGTCAACGGTGTAAATGGGTTTACCGTCCTTGCCCTTAGCAATAGTCTGTTCCTTATTCAGGTAAACGCCGTCGTATAAATAGCCGTAAAACGCGCCGATCGGCTGATTCAACAGAACCCGCGTAAGATAAGAACCTCTCTCGTCCCACATACCGCCGGATAAAGAAGCATATTCGGATATTTCCAGGATTTTATTTTCGGAACGGGCCAGGTTGAATGCCAAATTAATATTCCATTGCTTGGTACGTACCGGCGTATAATTGATATTGAGTTCCCAACCGCGGTTTTCCAATGTTCCGGCGTTCATGTTCATCGTACTAAAACCGGAAGAAGACGGAATAGTTGTATTTTCCATGTACTGGTTTGTGGTGGAACGGATATAATAGTCAAATTCGATATTTAATTTATAGTCCATGGCGACAAAATTGAGTCCAAAATTGTCGGTGTACGATTGTTCCCAGCGTAATTCGCTCAACTCTAAGTTTTTCGGATAAGTGGCGCTTTGTCCCATATAGCCATAGCTGTAGGTATCGTACCGATTATAAAACAAGTAATCTTGTTTCGGCGCTTTTCCGGTATAACCCCACGACGCCCGCAACGAAAAATCGTCCAACCAAGTCCAATCTCTCATAAAACTTTCGCCGGAAAGCCGGTACCGTCCCGAAACAGCAGGAAATAATCCGTAACGGTAGTTTTTCCCAAAGCGAGAATCTCCGTTCAAAGCAAGACTTCCGAAAATTGTATAACGGTCTAAAAATGTATAGTTTACATTTGCAGAAGCGCTGAGGGTACGTTGTTGTCCGAACTCCGATTTGATTTCTCCGCTCGGATAGACGCGGGATTCAATGGCAGGGTCTTGCAAGATTGGCGAAGCCAAATTAGATGAAGCGGCATAATACGAATAACTGGAACGGTCGTAAGTGTTTACGCTCAAAATAGCATTTAGGCGATGTATATTTTGATCTTCAAATTGCGGTGAGAAATACAGTTTATTAAACGTTTGAATTACAAACGATTCATTATCGGCGTCGGAAGTCCAGTTGGTTTGATTGTTCCACCATTCCAAACCCGTTGCCGTTTGAGGAAGAAATTTTTTCTTTTTGTCGTTTCCGGCGTCAAAAGCGACGTCAAACTTGTAAGTCCAGGTCAAATTCGGCGTATAGGAAAGATTCAAGTGGGGGATAATTTTTTCGCTGGTAATTGTAAATTCGCCGTCTCGAGCCATCGCCACGGGATTGAACACTTTGGGATAGCTTCCCTGCGGATTGGTTAAGGGCGTATAATACAAAGGTGTTGTTTCGCCTCTTTCGTTGATATAATAAATGCTTTGATTGGGCATTTTTGTGTAAGCATGCGCCCGCACATCGTATTTTTCCGGGTCGGCGTTCGGAACAAAATTGCGTTGATTGCTGGAATGGGTGTAGGCAATATCGGCGCTAAAACGCAGTTTATCGGAAACAAAATAATCCAGATTCATACGGGTATTGATACGTTGCAAGCCGGTTTCAATCGTATTGCCTTTGGCATCGTAATAACCTGTTGAAAAAGAATAGCGTACTTTCTGACTTCCTCCGCGCACCGACAAGTTGTAATCTTGCGAATATCCGGTTTGCGATACGGCTTTTACCCAATCGGTGTTGTTGGAATAATTGTAATAATATTCGGGATTATTCGGGTCGTAAGCAAATTCGGGATATGCCAGCGGGTCTAAGATGGTTCCGGCATTTAATTGAGCTTCCAAAATCAGGGTGGAATATTCATTACCGGTCAGCGTAGGCACTGTCGGCGATTCGGGAGAAAACGCAAAAGCGCTTCGGAAAGTTACTTTGGGCGGAGAAATTCCTCCACGCTGGGTAGTAATTTGCAAAACGCCATTGGCCGCTTTGGAACCCCACATAGCGGTTGCCGCTGCATCTTTCAACACGGTAATATCTTTAATATCGGCGGGCGCTACATTCAATAACTGTGAAAATTCTTCTTCTGTGGCGGTGCTGAAATCGAAGTCTGCTCCGATTTCCGTTTCGAGCGGAATGCCGTCCACGATAATTAACGGCTGGTTGTTTCCATTGATAGAGGTTGTTCCGCGAATACGGATGGACATCCCGCTACCGGGGTCTCCGGCATTGCTCACAATATCCACGCCGGCCATACGTCCCTGCATGGCTTCATCAATGGAAGCGACATGCAAATCGGCGATTTCGCTGGCGCTCAGTTTGACAATCGACATAGATACATCCCGTTCATCCATTTGCAGATCGCCAACCGTTGAGCGGGGTTTGGCCGTAATAACGATTTCCGACAGGTTTTGCGTGTCTTCGTCCAACGCTATCTTGATGGCCGTATTGGAACCGATAGGAATTTCTTTTGTTTTGAATCCCAGGTATTTAATCACTAATTTATTGCGCGTATCGGTTACGTTCAAGCTGAAATTTCCATCCAAATTGGTTACCGTACTGGATACAATCCGGTTATCTTTATTCATTTCTACTACGGAAGCTTGAATGAGCGGCTCTTTGTCTTGTGAAGAAATGACCGTTCCTCTTATCAGGGCTGTTTGTTGTGCCGACGCACCGGCAAAAGATAAAGCTAACAGACAGAATATCACCCCTAATTTACGGATAATCCGTTTCATATTATACTGTGTTTTCATTGTTTTTCTTCGAAGATGAAAAAGTTATTTATTTCGTGGAGTATAGCTTTACAGGCAATCCGGTTGCTTCGGAAGTTATCGGGTATTGTCGAGCCGGTTACCGTACCCCGTTGTACGCGCAACGTTATGGTAGTTCCCAATTTGCCGTCAACCAAAATCTTGCTTCCCAACGTAATATCCATAGGAAGGAAATTGAACAGTCCTGTTCCGGTTTTGGTAACTTCCACAAAAGCCCGTTCGTTGGTCAAATCCAGCGTTTCGTTGGTTATTTTCAACAAAGTGGGTATCAAAATGCGGTTGGGTTCCATGGGATTGGCGGGATAGATATAGAGGTTTCCATCGTCAACCAAAACCTGTCCTTGCAGGATATGTCCGTTCACAAATTTGGTTGCTTGCGCCAGGGCTTCCGCATTGCTGGTGTTAACAGAAGCTAACGCTTGGATGTATCCGCGAGTAATGGCTTGTTGCATCGCCGAATTGTTGGGCATTAATACGGTGTAATAATTTTCGGGTTTGATACCGTCCAATTCGTCTGTATCCGGATTTTTCAAACAACGTTCCATATAATCGACAAACAGGCTGACGTTGGGATTTTCTTTCCGTGCGCGGTCTAAATAGTTCCAGAGGGTCAGGTCTTGCCAGCGGCTATCGTCGGCGCCCGTTTCCCGCGGGGAATATTGCAATAGTTTATCGACATTGAAAACGATGCCGTTGTTGTAGTCATCGACTTTGGTTACTGTTACAAATGTTTGGTCTTCAATATTTCCGGCGGCTTGTAATTGGTTGTTTTTGTACCGGACGGCGTCGCCGTAATGATTTACGGTAAAATTCCATCCATTATAATTGGTGAGAAGGCCGTTGGAAAAATCCGTTAGTTCGGAATTGATTTCGCTGTTTTTCAGTCCGGAAAAAATATGCATCCGCATCAGGCGTTTCAGACGGTCGTCCGAAGAACCGCTACTCATCAACGAATTGGAAAAACTGTTGGATAGCGCGCTATAACTGAATCCATCTTCTTGCAACAACTGGTCGGAAAAATTGAGCATGGCGTATCTTTCGGATGAATAACCGTTTAATACGCTTTTCATTAAATCTTCGCGTATGCCTGTCGAATAAAAATTCACGTAAGCCTGATTTAATAAGGTATGTGCGGGATTGAGGAAGATTTCGGAGTAAACCGTTTCGAAAAAGCGGCTTTTGATTACGTGGTCTGTTTGGAAGACAAAGCCGTTGCTGGCAACACGTTTTTCTACAATACCGTCCTCATCGAATAGTTTGCCGTTATTGCCTTCCCCATTGAGAAATTCGCCGGAAGCATTGGAGGTGCTTTCGTACAGCGATGGCCAAACCAAACCGTTGACCATGTGCGTATTGATAAGCGTAGAAATAACGTTTAAAGGCAATTCGTCCACCGTATGATAGTATTTCAACAATTTGGTTTTTATAAAATTATCCAAGACTTCATTTAGAGGAATAAAGAGTGTGTATCCGTTTTTTTCGGGGTCGTAAGTTCCCGTTGCCTCAGAATAGACATTTTCCAACAACGGGGAAAAGGCCAAAGAGGTATAGGTTTTTGCATAAATGGCGTTAATAACCGAATCCGGCATCCTTTTCTGGTATTTTTCCGTAAAGGAAGCGGACTGTTCGGTATAGATTTTAAACGCATACTCGCCCGTTGAATTTTTATGGTCGATCAACGATTTGAAGACCTTGTACGGTTCTTCTTTCAATATCCGGTCGATGTTATCCAACGGTTCGCTCACGGTCGATACTTCATAAATGATCCCGTTGCTTGTTCGGATATCTTCTGTGAGAATAGTTCCCGCCTGTACGTTTTTACCGGCAAACGTCGAATAGGGATAAAAAGCGATATAGTCGGCAGCGGTCAATGCCACGGGAAACGTATTGAAATAGGCGGATGTGTAAACGGGAAGGTACTTGTAATTGTTCATATCTGCACTATAACCGTTCTGTACGGTTTGGTCGATGACCCAATTATTATTGTATTCGTTATCGCGATAAGGCAAGTTGTAATAATTGGTTTTCCGTTTAAACGCTCCGGGTACGTATAGTCCCTCTTCAAAATAATCGCCGAGATGTTCCATGGTCCATTGACTGTAAACGATGGAATAGGCGACGAGTTTTTCCACTTCGCCGGCAGGGATATCCGCTACGGAAGCGTAGGATTTTTCTTTCAACCAGATAGAAAAAGCTTCGTCGTTGGGGGCAAAAATGGTGTATAATCCGGCGCCGTTCAATATGTTGGCGTAATTAGTGCGATCTACGCATTGCAGATACAGACTAAACCGTCCTTGCTGTTCCAATACCTGATAGATGGGATCTTCCAGCCATTTGGGCTTTTCATAATAATTATTCGCTTCTTCGTTGCATCGAATAAAAACAAATGCGCATAAGATACACAAGAGAAATTTGATATTTATTTTCATACGTAAATAATTTGTTTTTAATAGTCGTATGGAACTCGCATGATTCTTAGTATCATGGACTTGGGTGATTTGACAAAAATTATGCTTCGTTTCATGCGCTATATAGTATTAAAAGTTGACTGAAAATAGTTAGGCAAAGAAAAGAAATTGTCGGCGGATGTGTCCTATAAATATGTACAATAGTATGGAAATATGTACATTGGTTAAAATAATCGCGTATTAATTTAAAAAACGCCGGCAATAATGGGAGAGAATATTGCTCACAAAGGTCTTGTTCTATGATTTTAATCCGGAAGTAATGGCGCTAAACGTAACGGTTTTTTAATTGCTCGCCGGCTTTTCCCTAAACGATAACTATCCTTTTCTAAAAAGATCGAAATCATTTTAAACAAAGGTCGGTAATCGTTTTAAAAAAGGTCGATAACCGTTTTAAAAAAGATAAGTAATCGTTTTACTTGGCCTTCCGGGAATCTCCTACCGGTATGCGTGGGTTACACAGACTTCACAACGCTTGCCGAGATTGCCGGACAGACAGCGAAAAATCATATTGCAAACTGTCCCGGCTTTTTCCCTACAATATTCTTATATTTCTGTTTGATTTTTTCAATGTCGCTCTGCACATTCCCGCTCGGAATAAAATTTTCGATAACGCCGATAATTTTCTTCGCATAATCCAAATAGGCCAGCATAATCGGAACGTGCGCATCCCAGGCAATATAATAAAAACCGGATTTCCATTGCGGATTCTTTTTCCGTGTGCCTTCGGGAGCGATCGCCAACTGGAAATGGTTACGGTGGAAAAATTCGTCCCGCATCTGGTCGGTCAACGACGTTCGTTGGGAGCGATCGACCGGTACGGCGCCCATGGCTTTCAGAATATATTTGATCGGAAAAACAAACCAGCTTTTTTTCATTAAAATATGCGGCGCTTCGCCGATGGATTTGTAAAACAACAATCCGATAATAAAATCCCAATTACTGGTATGCGGAGCGACGCAAATGACGCATTTAGGCAATATTTCCGCCTGTAAAGACGATTTCCAACCGGTCAACCGGAACAAAAAAGAATAAACTTTTCGCACTACGATAATGTATTTTTAAATTTCGACTGCAAAGATAATATTAAATTTCTACTTACGCACAAACAGACAAAACTGGACGAAAGGACAAAATACAGAAGCAAATAGATAGAGATTGAAAGATATATTGTATCTATTTTTTTTGAAAAATTAGGATTCCGCTATCTTATTCGTCTATTGGATGTTTCTTGGCAATAATTCCGCAATAAGGAGCGTACGCTTCCCGCGGCTTCGACAAGATTTTACTTAGAAAGGGAGTTATCCAGCGTTCAAGAAAATATTTCAATCCTCTTTGAAGATAATTTCTCTTTTGCGTTCCTGTCCAAAAATCAAAACTTCCGATATAGCCTTGCTTCACCACATCAAATCCGTTTTGAATCAAGACGTCTTCCCATTCCTTAGGATTCATAGAGCGCAAATTATGTTTTTCGAGATTTTCCTTATCTACCATTTTATGGAGAAAATGCTGGAAGCGCCCTCGGAAATTCGGAACGGCTATAAAAATAATCCCGTTATTATCAACTAATTCGCAATGTTTGGCAATGATAAGTTTATAATCGATAAAATGTTCTATAAAACCAAGAGAAAAAACAATATCATATCGTTTATCCGATTTGAAATTTAAAAAATCTCTTTGAAAAAACGCTCCGACCTTAAACCCTTTTGCTTCGAAAATCCGGTTTAACTCGGTAACGCGCGGCGTCAAGTCTATTCCATTGATTTCGTGTCCTAATTTTCCAAAAGCCGCAGTATAAACTCCCGGAAATACGCCGATTTCCATACAACGCCCCTCTTTATACAGAGACGATACGGTTTGTATCCACTCAACCAGAGGGTCTGAAGGGGATAACTCCCATTTGATGTTCAAATCTTTATAAGAATCGTCCCACAATCCTTGCTCTACCAAATCCATTTTTGTTGAATTATATGTGAAATTCTATCTAAAAACTTTCCTGAATTGCTTCCAGAGAGCAATCCAATATTTTATTGTACTCGGTTTGTCCGTAACTCCCCTTAAAAAAGCATGACCGCCCCAAAATCGTTTATCCAGAAGCACAATAATTTTTTCAAAAGGAAGTTTGGTTTCTTCCGGATAAATATATCCCGGATGAAGTATTTTTACTTTTTTATCAAGAATATACTTGTTCAAATGAGATTCGTCATGAATCTTAGCGATAATATTTTTAGAAAGGTCTTCTTGAATCCTTCGAGATAATTCTTTGATCATTTCCAGATATTTTTTGCAGTTTCCCCCGTTCAGTCCTCCGCAAACATAGATTAAACCTTCATTATCGGGAATAAATGCCAACGACTCCGGATGCTTTTCGTAGGGATAATCTATTCTTTTTTTTCTGAAAAAGCCCGGATGAAGCGTTACGACTAATTCGTCGTTCGCATCGGGAAGAAACTCATTTCCAATGTTTTTTACAAATCTCATGTTGGCGTTGAAGAAATACAAATAATCCATTTTTTTCAACTCATTCTCAGTTTCCAGAAAAATATCAAAACGAAACAAGGTATCGAACGGCCAACCTTTCTTTTCTACCGGATGAATATGAACTTGTGGACGATCGGCTCCTAAAAGGGAATCGCTATCGGTGTAAACAAAATAATGCTTTTCCGCCTCCGGTATGAAATATTTTTCACAAGACAGATAAAAATCTTTCCAAAACAACGCGTAACGACCCAGACAAATATATAAGATACCTATTTTCATCTTTCAAAAAATGCGCCGTAAAAGTACGCACTTTCCCGTATATATACAAATTTGCTTTTTAAACTTAAAATGAGCGAAACGACAAAATACAGAAGCAGATAGATAGAGATTGAAAGAAGTATTCCGTCTATTCTTTTCATCTATTTTTAATATATGAAGACTTTTATGTATCTTTGCACCCTAAATTTGCAGGCAAAATAGTTTTTATGATAAATCCGACAAACACTCCCGATTATATTTTTGAATCCAGCTGGGAAGTATGCAATAAAGTAGGAGGCATCTATACGGTTTTGTCCACGCGAGCAAGAACCCTTCAAACCCTTTTTCCGGATAAAATCTTTTTTATCGGACCGGATCTTTGGCAAAAACAGGACAATCCGGATTTTATCGAAGATCGAATGTTACTGAAAGCGTGGAAAAAATGCGCCATTGAAAAAGAGAACCTGAATGTCCGCATCGGACGCTGGAATGTACCCGGCCATCCCATCGTTGTCTTAATTGATTTTTTGCCCTGCTATGACCGGAAAGACGTCCTTTATTACCGGATGTGGGAAAAATACGGCGTCGATTCTACAGTGGCCTACGGCGATTACGATGAATCTTCGATGTTTGCTTACAGCGCCGGTCTGGTCATCGAGAGTCTGTACCGGTTTTTGAAATTGCAGCATAAAAAAGTCATTGCCCATCTGAATGAATGGACGTTGGGCATGGCCGTATTGTACTTGCACGATCAGGTTCCCGGTATTGTTACGGTTTTTACGACGCACGCTACGTCTATCGGCCGTTCGATTTGCGGAAACAATAAACCCTTGTACGGCGAATTTCGCAATTATAACGGCGACCAAATGGCTCAGGAACTCAATGTCGTGGGAAAACATACGCTCGAAAAACAGGCTGCCCTGAACGCCGATTGTTTCACAACGGTTAGCCAAATTACCGGCCGGGAAAGCGAGCAGTTATTAGGAAAAAAACCGGACGTTATCACGCCCAACGGCTTTGAACCGAACTTTGTTCCGAAAGGCAAATCCATGATTATCAAACGGGAAACTGCGCGAAAAACCTTTATTCAGGTAGCGGAACAGTTAACCGGATCTTCTATTCCGGACGATGCACTGCTGGTTGCTACCAGCGGCCGGTACGAATACCGCAATAAAGGAATTGATGTGTTTATCGAAGCCCTGCATCGCGTGAAACAGGCGCAGCCGGCGCGCGCGATTATCGCGTTTATCCTGGTTCCAACGGGCATTCATGGCCCGCGAAAGGATTTGCAGGAACGGTTGAAACACCATACCCCGTCGTCCTTCCCTTTACCCAATCCGTATTTTACCCATGAATTAATTGACCCTTCGTCCGATAAAATATGCAACTATTTGCAATGCCTGAATTTCACCAACCAGGATCCGTCGGCGGTCAAGTTGATTTTCGTACCGTCTTATCTCCAGGGGCAGGACGGGATTTTCAATGCATCGTATTACGATCTGTTGAGCGGTTTGGATTTAACCGTTTTCCCTTCCTATTACGAACCCTGGGGTTATACGCCGCTGGAAAGTATAGCTTTTCACGTTCCGACGATTACGACCAATCTGGCCGGATTCGGATTGTGGGCGCAGGCGGAGGAAAATAATCGCCGGAAAAAGCCCCATCCGGATAACGAACGGGGCGTAACCGTTATTACAAGAACGGATACTAATTATTATGAAGTAGCGGAAACCCTTAAAACAACCATTATCCGTTATTCGGAATACGATTCGCAACAGATAGCGGAAATCCGGAAAAACGCCGCTTCCCTGTCTAAAAAATTGAATTGGAAACATCTTATACAATATTATTTGGATGCTTATACCCTTGCATTCAATAAAGCGCAATTAAGGAAATTAAAACACTCTGTAGAAAATGAAAACAAATCAAGCCAATGAACCGGTTTGGAAAGAATGTAACGTTCATTCCAAACTGCCTCAGGAATTGAAAGTTCTGGATGAAATCGCTCATAACTTATGGTGGGTCTGGAATTACGAAGCCACCGAATTATTTGCCAACATGGATAAAGTTTTGTGGACTCAAACCGAAGGAAATCCGGCGCTGCTCCTGCAAAGCCTTTCTCACGCCCGATTGGAAGAAATGGCGAAAAATGCCGATTTCCTGGTATCTATCAATGCTTTGTATGCCAAATATAAGGCGTATATGGACGAACCGTTCAATCCCGTCATTCCCAGTATCGCCTATTTCAGCATGGAATATGGTTTAAGCAATGTGTTGAAAATCTATTCGGGCGGTTTGGGCGTGTTGGCCGGCGATTACATCAAGGAAGCCAGCGATATCCGCGCCGACCTGACTGCCGTCGGCTTTTTGTATCGCTACGGCTATTTTACCCAGTCTCTTTCGATGGACGGGCAGCAAGTGGCAAATTACGAAGCGCAACGCTTCGACCAGTTGCCGATTTCGCAGGTGTTGGAGGCAGACGGCAAACCGATGGTGCTGGAAATTCCTTTCCATCTGTTTACGGTTTATGCCCATGTGTGGGTGGTGAATGTGGGACGCATCAAACTCTATTTGCTGGATACCGATTTGGCGCAGAATAGCGAGTGGGACCGGGCAATCACGGCGCAATTATACGGTGGCGACAACGAGAACCGCCTCAAACAGGAATACCTTTTGGGAGTAGGAGGCATCATGATGCTGAACCGCTTGGGAATCAAAAAACAGGTCTATCACTGTAACGAAGGCCATGCGGCGCTGATCAACGCGCAACGCTTGGTCAACTACATTCGGAACGACGGCTTAAATTTCAATCAAGCCCTGGAAGTTGTACGGGCTTCGGCATTATATACCTGCCATACGCCCGTTCCCGCCGGCCACGATTATTTTGAAGAATCGCTGTTCCTGAAATACATGGGCCATTTTCCCGAAAAATTAGGTATATCCTGGCAGGAATTTATCGACATGGGACGAGCCAATCCCGGAAGCGCCGAAAAATTTTCGATGAGCGTTTTCGCCCTCAATACTTGTCAGGAAGCCAACGGCGTTTCTTTCCTGCACGGCGAAGTGTCCAAGAAAATGTTCGCTCCTATTTGGAAAGGCTACTTTGCCCAGGAATCGCATGTGGGATATGTTACCAACGGGGTGCACATGCCCACTTGGGCGACCTCCGAATGGCGCAAATGCTACGAAAAATATTTCGGTAAGAATTTTTACAACGACCAGTCCAATCCGGCGATCTGGGAAAAAATCTATCAGGTGGACGACCAGGAGGTATGGAACGTTCGCATGTCGCTGAAAAAACGTTTAGTCAAATACATCAAAGAATCGTTCAAAGACAGTTGGCTGAAAAACCAGGGCGACCCCTCGAAAGTGGTTTCGATTTTGGACAAAATCAATCCGGATGCGTTGCTGATTGGTTTCGGCCGCCGTTTTGCCACCTACAAACGGGCGCATCTGCTGTTTACCGATCTCGATCGCTTGTCGAAGATTGTCAACAACCGGGATCATCCGGTGCAGTTTATTTTTACCGGAAAAGCCCATCCGGCCGATGGCGGCGGACAGGGATTGATTAAGCACATTGTCGAAATTTCCCGCCATCCCGAATTTCTGGGGAAAATCATTTTCCTCGAAAACTACGATATGCGGTTGGCCAAACGCTTAGTTTCCGGGGTGGATATTTGGTTGAATACGCCCACTCGGCCGCTGGAAGCCTCCGGCACCTCCGGCGAAAAGGCGGAAATGAACGGTACGCTGAATTTCTCGGTATTGGACGGCTGGTGGTACGAAGGCTATCGCGAAGGCGCCGGATGGGCATTGACCGATAAACGTACTTACGAAGCCCAACAGTTTCAAGATCAGTTGGATGCGGCCACCATCTATTCGATGCTGGAAAACGAAATCATTCCCTTGTTTTACGCCAAAAATTCCAAAGGCTATTCGCCCGAATGGATACAGTATGTGAAAAATTCGATCGCTAAAATTGCGCCTCACTATACGACCAAGCGGATGTTCGACGACTATATCCACCGGTTTTACGACGTTTTGGCGAATCGTTCCGCCGAATTAGTGAAAGACGATTTTGCGAAAGCCAAAGCCTTGGCAGCCTGGAAAGAAGAAGTGACGCAACATTGGGACGATATCGAAGTCGTTTCTATTACCTACGACGAGAACCGGATGAACCGGGGCGTAGAAGTCGGCGAAACGCTCTCCGCCCGGATCGTACTGGACAAACGCCGGCTGCAAGGCGAATTGGGACTGGAACTCGTGCAGGTTTATACCGACCCCGCTACCGCTGTCGATACCATACAAGTGCAAAAAGGCGAGCTGGAAAAAACGGAAGGCTCGAAATTGTATTTTACCCTTCAGTGGAAAGCCTCGGAGGCCGGCACATTCAAATACGGCTTCCGGATATATCCGTCCCATAAAGACATTCCCCACCGCATGGTTTTTGCGTATGTGAAGTGGATTAACTGTTAAGAGCGTATAATGCTGTCGATTGATAAAAATTTCTTATAATTATAAGGACATGAGATTTTAGATAAAAACGGACGTCTTGCTGTTGTTGATTCGTTTGGGATTCTTGCTTTCGCCGTGCGACGCCACTCCCATAAACAAAGGCAGAAACAAAAACGTTCCAATTAACGAAATAATCAATCCGCCAATGGTTCCCGCCGCCAAAGGAAACCAGAACGCTTCCTTATTTTCCCCGATCATAAAAGGAATAAAGCCGAGAATGGTAGATAATACGGTTAAAATGATAGGATAAATTTTAGTATTCCAAGCTTGGATATAGGCGCGAAGCGGCGAGATTTTCCGGTTCTTTCGGATAGCGTTGAACTGGTTTAAGATGTAAATATTCGCATTCACCGAAATACCGCATAAAAGGATAAACGAAGCAAATCCTCCCTGATCGAAATTCAGTTTGAAAAGGTAGAACGTGAGGAAAATGCCGATAAAAGAAATGGGAATCACAAAAATAACGGCCAAAGGTTGCTTTAGCGAATTGAATAAAATGCTGCACATAAAATAAATAATCACAAAGATTAACAGCAGCAACAGATATTGTTTACCGTTGTCTTTGTCCCAACTCCAGCTTTGCTCATCGTTTTCGATGCTGTAGCCCATCGGTAATTTTTCCTTAAATTCGTTGATGTTTTGACTCAGCGCCTGTCGTCCCTGTTCGAGTGCGCCGATGTATTCGTATTGCAAGCACAAACGGTACTGCTGGTCTTCCTTGATGATATTTTGAGGCGCCTGTGTTTTTTCCAGTGTCGCCAGCGATAGAAGTTTATAATTCTTATCCTGTCCGGCGTTTCCGGGCGTGTGTTCCAAACTCCAGACGTCATATTCTTTCGATTGCCGGGAATGAAGTACAATCTGCTCCGAACCGTATTCTCCGGCTAATTGTCCGACACGTATTTCCCGTCCGAAAGTTTGCTGCAATGAAGAATATAGCTCTGTCGGATAAATATTTTCCTGCGCCAACCGTTCGTTATTTAAATGAAAACCAAATTCCTGATAATCATCTTTAAACTGGCTAAATTTGGAATTAATGGCAACTTCTTTGATGCGCTTGTGTTCCAGTAATTGCGCTTTGAACTGTTCGGCGTATTCCCATAATTCATCGTAATTAAAGCCTCGCAGGATTACGCGGAAATTGCCGGACATTTCTCTGACGTCGTTGTTAAATACGTCGCCCAGGCCGTAAACGCCCCAACTGCCTCCGCCTAATTCCAACGCTTTACCAATCAATTGCGATTGTAATAAATAAGGAAATCCGCCTCGTTCGCCGTCTTTAGTAAACTGAATCTGAATACTTGCCCGCCGCGCATTTTGTATATCGGTTTGAAACTGACGAACTTTTGGAAATTGGCTGATGTAATTTTCCATTCGTTGCACGAGATGATTCATTTGCGCGAGCGTAGAGCCATTGGGTAAAGTGGCCGTCATGAAAATAGTGGTTTCCTGCCGGTCTGTCCAATAACTTCCTTCAACTACTTTTTGGACAAACAGGCGCAATGTTCCGCCCAGCCATTTATCGACAGGCGGTCTCAGTGTTTCTTTGTATATTCCGGAGCCGAAGGTCCGGTTATAAAGTTGATCCCATTTGCTTTCGCCGGATAGTTTTTCCGGAAGGACAAAGACCGGCAGGCCGAATGTCGCAATCAACAAAATACAAACCGGAACGCGCCAACGCCAAGTGAAGCGGCAAAGGGCAGCGTAAAATCTTCCGAAGTAAATTTTGAGAGTAATGACTATCCTGTCCCAAAGGCTTGTTCTCGCAATAACATTGTAAGTTTTGTCTGACGAAACGATTTTTAGTTTTTCGAGCAGCGCCGGCGCCAAAAACAAAGCGACAAATAAAGACACGCTTAAATTAATAATAATCACTTTAGCGAAATCCTGTAAGTTGAGCCGTATTTTTTCATCCATGAAAAAGATAATCGCCAGGGAAGCGATGGTAGTAACGGTAGCCGCCAAAATAGCCGGAAACGCTTTTTTATTGCGCTGGCGAATTATCTGGTCCGACATCACAATGGTATTGTCTATCACTAAGGTTAAGGAAATCGTGATGCCCGCCAACGAATACAGTTGCATTTCCAATCCGCCGAAATAATACAAGATAACGGCGATGGCGATATTCATCAGCAAGGACAGGAAAATGAGCAGCGAATAGTTGAAACTGCGGTAAATCAACACCACAAACGCCAATAGAATCAACAGCGTTAGTCCGGTGCGGAAATAAATTTTGTCCAATTCTTTTTGGATATATTCCGTTGCATCGTAATTCGTATGGATTTCGTATCCGGCGGGGAAAAGCGCTTCCAGTTCTTTCAAGCGGTTTTTGATTTTTCGGGCTAAATCCAACTGATTGGCCTGATCGTCGGCCGTAATGGCCATATAGATAGAATTAAGTCCGTTGATGCGGTAATACGATGACGCTTCTTGCTCGACGTAGGCAACCGAGACCAACTGGTCGAGCGTAATTATTTTCCCGTCAATATTTTTTACGCTAATCTGTTCCGGTCGAAAATCCTTATTTTCGGGAATTAATGCGATACGGGTTTCTTCGGCGCTAAAAAAATCATGTTTCAAGTAATCGGAAATGGCCGTTTGAATGTCCTGTACGGTTAAGCCCAGCGTTTCTAATTGTTTATAATCGTATTCCAATTGCCATTCCATAGGCATGGCGCCGCTCACGTCGATGTTGTTCAATCCGTCGATTTGCGCTAATTGGGGTTTGATGATGTTTTCCGTGAATTGCTGGATAAGCGTCGGAACGGTTGGCGCATTTATCGAAAAAACCAGAAAAGGGCTGCCGGCGTTTTCGTCGGAACGGTTCATCGACAGCGTAGGATAACTTATTCCCTGCGGCAAATACGGCCAAGCTTGCCGGATAATGGATGACACTTCAAAACGGGCGGCTTCCAGATTGGCGTGTTTATCGAAACGCAGCGTAATGCGTCCCCAGCCGTTTCCGGAAGTCGAAGTGATTTCTTCGATCCCTTTCATTCGGCTCAGCATGGCTTCCAGTTTGGATGTAGCTTCCATTTCCACTATGCGGGAAGCGTAGCCGGGCAAAACAAAACTGACCGTTCCCTGCGGAAGCGGCCGCGATGGAGACAGCCTTACCGGTAGTAGCGGAATCAATGCCAAGCCGATTAAAGAGAGGCCGATAAACAGTAGCAGGATGGAAAAAGACGATTTCATTGTGCCGGTAACGGATAATTGACTAAGGATAAAGGCTGCTCGTTTTCGAAATCGAACAATGTTAGTTTGCGTATTTTGTAATAGCTTAGCCAATAGTTTTTCAGGGACAGGATGTAGTTCTTTTGCGCTTCCTTTTGCCGGTTGAGCGACAGCGTCAGGCTGTTGATATCGGCTGTTCCGATAATAAAGCGCTCTTTTGTGTTTTGATAGGCCATATTGGCCAGTTCCAATGCTTCTTCGGCGTTGCGAATCAAATCTTGCTGAATATTGAAATCGTTAACCGTCATCACCACTTCCTGTTCCAGATTTAATTCCTTTTGGCGAACGGAAATCTTTGTCACATTCAAGTTGTTGCGAGCCATGTTGGCTTTGCCTTTCCTGACGCCCCAATCGACCAAAGGAATAGAAAAATCAATGGCTATAATGTCCTGTTGTAAGGGATGTCGGTAAACGTCCGAAAAATGATTTGCCACTTGATTGAAGCCAATACTGGCCGAAAACTGAGCGTCGAATACAGAACCTTTTTGTGTGCGATCGACTTCCCGTTCGGCTTCCAATACTTCTTGCCGGTTTTTTAGAAAATCAGGATTGTTTTCCTGTGCGCGTTGCAATGCTCCGTCGGCCGAAATCGCTAAGTCTTTCGGGCGGCCGGGCAAAGTGAGATGGATTTGCGTTTCCTTATCCATATTCAAATAGGAAACAAAGCCGAACATTGCCCGTTTCAGGTTGATTTCTGCATTTTTCAAAGCGTTTACGGCGTTTACGGCGTCTAATTTCAAGGTAAGTAAATCGGCTTGCGAGATGGCGGCGATTTTATGTCGTTCCTGACCGATGCGGTAAAGCGTGTCGCCGGAACCTACATTATCTTTGGCCATATTGTATTCGGTTTGCGCCATGGCCAGATTGAAAAAATACTCGGTAGAAGTTTCCGAAATGGCTTCTCGATCATATAGATACTGTTTGAGGGCTTTTTCGTATTTGAGCGGCTCAATTTTCTTTTCCCACTTGAATTCGTTGAATCCGAAGAGATTTTGCGAATATCCCACCCGAAAAGGCGTTGCATTGAATTGCGAATATACGTTATCGCCAAAATTCCGAAGATAACCCAGTTCCGAATCGATAAAGAATGTTCCGCCCGTTAAATCGAAATTTTGTTGGATAGATAAATTTTCCGACGAATAGAGCGATTGTTGCGATCGATAAATATCGATATTGTTTTGCGAATCATAGCGCCGGATAATATCGTGGTAGTACTGCAAAGGCGTCATGGTAAGGGTCAGCGATGGCAGCCTGGCCGCTTTGAACGACCGGAATTGCCAATAACTTGCCTGATAAAGGTTTTTTGCGCTGAACGCCTGCAACGAGCTGTCGGTGGCAATCTCGATCGTTCGGCTCAACGTGAGTTCCGTTTGCTGGGCAAAAACAGACGTTAATGAACAGAAAACCGTAAACAATAAATAAAATTTTATTCTTTGCATTTTTTTAATCTTTATTTTTATAAATACGCCAATATGCCAGCGGTACGACAAATAGGCTGACTAATGTGCCGATAACCATTCCGCCGATGGTGGCAATCGCCAACGGCTTTTCCAGTTCCGAACCCATATCGCTGCTGAACAACAGGGGAGTCATGCAGACAATCGACGTGAGGCTGGTCATCAAAATAGCTTTTAGCCGCCGCCGGCCGGCTTCGTGAATAGCGTCCATCAAGGGATAACCCTCTCTTCGTAATTGATTCATCATATCTACTTTCAGAATACTGTCGTTGATGATCACGCCGCAGGTTACCACAATCCCGATGGCCGACATCAGGTTGAGGCTGTGGCCGGCCACGATTAGCAGGCCTAATGCGGCGGTAATATCAATCGGGATTTCAAGCAGAACAATCAAGGGCTGTACGAAGTTTTCAAATTGGGCGGCCAGGATGAAATACATCAACAAAATAGATATGAGCAGAATAACGAGCAGTTCATTGATCATTTTCCGGTTCGAAAAGAAACTGCCTGAAAAGTCGATTTCCCAACGGTTGTCGTCCTGGACGATTTGTTTAGCTACCCGCATAATTTTTTGAGCCTGATTTGTGTTGTAGAAATCCAGCGGGATATATTCCCCGTTCTTCCCGGCAATAATGGTTTTCAAATCTTCGGCGGGCGTAGTGGAAACGAAAACGTTGAGCGGGATTTGGATGCGCGTTCCGTTTTCGCTGTCGATAACATCCATCAGAATATTGTCGATGACTTCGCGCACGTTCCGGTTTTCAGCGCTCAGCACAATCGGCAAATATTGCTGGTACGACCGGAGTACTGAAAATTTATTTTCGCGGAATCCGGTTTTCAACGCCCGATAGACTTCATCATAGGATATCTTATACAACAACAATTTTTCACGGTCGATATGCAAATTCAGTTGTTTTTGGAACGATACGTCCATCGGCATTTCGCCGGTTTTTTGCAGCAAGGTTTGTTCTAACCGGCGAATGGTCGGAGCGTCGGGAGCTTCCATCCGGTTGCGCGTATAATATTCTACGGTTAAATCCGGATCGTTGGTAGTAAAGATTTTTTCAAAAAGGGTTCCGGCCGGTTCAAATGAAAGAATAGCGTCGGGGTAACGGCCGGCAAAATAGTTGACGATGGTTTTTTTGACAGCGGGTATATCTTTTTTTTGAGGCGTTTTCAGATAGATTTGCGATTCGGAAGCGCTTTGTTCTTTTTCGCGGTTCAGAACGTATTGTTGCCCGGCGATCAACGCCGAATGTTCGATGATTTGTTTGTCCAAAAAGTTGAGCAGCGCAACGATACGTTCTTCGTTTTCCTGTACGTGGACATTTTCGTTCCATTCTACGCGGACTAATAGTTCGTTTTGAGAAATGTCGGGCATTTTTTCTTTGGGAATAATCGTAAACAAAAGATAGCACAAGGGGAGTATCGCCAGCATGATGATGGTCGTAAGGATTTTATGCGAGAATATCCAAGCGATACCTGCGTCGTAAAACGTATTTAGTCTGTTTCCTTCAGTTCCGTCATTGCGGGTTTGAGCGCGTTTTTTCCGCCGCTCCGAAAATGCCAATTTATATAAAACCGGCAACAACATAATGCCCGTCAGGTAGGATACAAGTAGTCCTGCGGTAACCGAAAACGCCTGATCGAAAAAGATAGCGCCTGCTATCCCGCTCAGGAAAACCAGCGGTACGAAAACGACAATCGTAGTAAATACCGAACTCAACATTGGGGCGATCACTTCGTTGGTTCCTTTCACGCAAGCCTCTTCGATCGTTAATCCCTTTTGCCGATACTGGCTGATATTGTCTGTTACGATAATCGAATTGTCGATCATCATTCCCAGCGCCAAAATCAATCCTGTAAGGGAAACAATGTTGAGGGAAATATGGAATAGATAAAAGAACATTAAGCTGATTATTAACGAAATAAACATGCTTAGGCCGATAATCGCCGGCGATTTGACGTCGCGCATAAACAAGACGGATATCAGACAGACAAAAATAAACGCCAGCAACAGGTTTTGTTGTAGATTAGAAATGGTATAATCGAGCAGTTCGGTCTGGTTTTGGGAAACGTTGAACTCGATTTCCGGATAAGTTGCCCGTAAGTGATCGATAACGCTGTTCAAAGCGCCTTTCATATTCGCCATGTTTTCGTCGGCCTGCTTGATAATGGCCAGCGAAACGGCGTGTTTTCCGTTGTAAAGAGCAATTCCTTTTTCTTTTTCCGGAACGACGTCGATTTGTGCGAGGTCTTTGAGTTGAAAAATCTGGTCATTTTTCCGGATGTAGATATTCCGGACGTCTTCCAGCGTGCGGAGGGCTGCCGAAAACCTGATATTGTATTCGTAGTAGCCGTCGCGCACCACCATGCTGCCCGGTTCGATGTTGTTGGAAGTCAATACCGATTCGATATTGGCTAAGGTGATTCCGGTAATGGCCAGCAATTTAGGGTCGGGCAGAATGACGACTTCTTTTCTGATTAATCCGGTCATATCAACCATCGCTACCTGGGGCAACTGTTCGATTTGGCGTTTGATGACGGATTCGGATAATTCGCAAAGGTCGAGAAATTGTGATTTCTCCGCAGAAACATTGGGTGCAACGTCTTTACAGGTCAAATTTAGATTGAAAACCGGAATATCCGTAGCGCTGGCTTTCACCACCCGAGGACGGTCGATATCGCGAGGGATATTATTCATAGCCGCGTCGATTTTCTCGTTCACTTCGATAAACGCCAGATCGGTATTAGCTCCATATTCAAAAGAGAGGCGAGCGATAGCGTTTCCGTCGCGGGTTTCGGTACGAATATTGCGCAACTTTCCGATTTGCAGCAGTTGTTGACGGATGGGAGTAACGACCGTATTTTCCAGTTCCCGCGCCGAATGGTTGGCTCCGGAAACCTGCACCGTGATTTCGGGAATCGCAATATCAGGCAACAGCGATACGGGCACATTCAGATACGTAATAATACCGAGTACAAAGAATGCCGTAAACGCCATGCAAACGGCAATAGGCCGATTAATCAAAAATTTTATCATTTGAGTATCACAGGGCTTTCATGCGCCAAATTGATATTGCCTTCGTAAATCACGCTGTCGCCGACGTTCAGTCCTTCGGTAACTACGTATCCGGTCGAGTTTTCCCATCCGGTTTGAACATACGCCCATTGGGCTTTACCTTCTTTGAGGGTGAAGACCACTTTTTTGTTCGATCGCAAAACCAAGGCTTCTTTTGGGATGACTAACTGTCGGCCGATGGATCGTTGGATGCGGATTTTTACATTCATCCCGTCGTAGAGCCGGGCGTTGATATTGTTGAGCGCCGCTTTCACCCGCACCATACCGTTTTTATCGACCATGGGATTGATTTCCGTTATCCGGCCATCATAAATCGATTCGCTTGCGGAAAAAGGCGAAGCCTGAATTTTATCGCCCACCCGCACCAACGCCAATTCGTTTTCCAGCAGCATAAAATCCGCTTCGAGACTGCTGTTGTCGATAATGGTGCAAAATGGTTGCGTAGCATCCGGCAGATTATATACTTTGGCGAACAGGTTGGCCACTACGCCGGAAAAAGGAGCATAGAGTACGGAATGTTTGTAATTGTAATCCGCCAGCTCGTATTGGATATTGGCTTGTTCAAAATTGCTTTTTACTTTGGCTAATTGCATTATTTCCGGTGGAATGGTAGCCGAATCGCCGGGCGAATAGCCTTGACCGATCAATACATCCTGCAAAGCCAGGCGATTACGCTCCAAATTATCTTTGGCTTGAGACAGATCGTTTTGCAGTTTGAACGGGTCGAGGCAGGCAATAGGCTGACCTTTGGTTACACGGTCGCCGTTTTTCACGTAAATAGCGGATATGTTTTCCGTAGCGGGGAATTTCAAATCGGCCTTGTTGCGGGCAGACGCCGTGCCGTTGGCGATGAGTTCGTGCATAAAATCGGTGTATCCCAGAAGCATGGCGCGGACTTCGTTTATTTCGTTAGGGAATACTGTGGATATCGCTTTTTCGTTTTGCGATTTCTTTTCGGACGAGCAGGCGAGGAATAGCATACAAAATATACTAATTATCCAATAGATGTTCTTCATTTTTTGTAATATTATTGATTGCAAATATAGTGATATATTTTCGTTTTTCATTTCACGGCCTTTAAAAACCGGTTCCATTTGATTTTTCCTGTGTTAACGTCTTTTGTGTTCCAGATAAAAGCGACTTTGCCTGCGATATGGTCTTCGGGCAATAAACCCCAATAACGGGAATCCATGGAGTCGAAAACATGGTCGCCGGCCATGAAATAATAATTTTGTTGAAAGGTATATTCGGTAATTAAACTATCGTTAATATAGGTTATTCCCTGCCGAACTGTAACCTTTTTACCGGTTTCGTAAGCAATCATTTTTTCGTACAAAAGAGCGTTTGAGGCATTGAGAGATAAATTTTCATCTTTTTTCGGAAGATAGATTGGTCCGAAATTTTTTATTGTCCAATCGAATTGCTCGTGGTAAGGGAAACAGGAGTATAAGAGCGGTTCGATTTCGCTACTATCTGTTGTGGCTAATTGTTTTTGCATTTCGATGCAACCCAATATTTCAGCGCTGTTTTTCACTTTATATATCCCGTTTTCGATATAAAATGTATCGCCGGGAGTGGCTACACAACGTTTAACATAGAGCACGTTCATATCCATATCCAAGCAGTTTTCGTCGGCATTGAAAAAATTGAAAATCAATACGTCGTTGCGCCGGATAGTTCTGAACCCGCGCAGTCGCTTAATGTCCGGCTTCTCATTTTTGTGTAATGAACGAAAATTCCGGATAATGCGCGGGCCGGGTATCTGTTTGTTGACCACTACTTTATCCCCAGGTTCAATTGCCGGATACATAGATGGGGTAGGAATAGAATAGACGGCAAACAGAAAAACACGCATACAAATAGCTAAAACAATGATTGTTAATAGAATAATACTCCATTGAAAGATGATTTTTATCTGCCGTTTTATTGTGCTTGTTGTCATATTAATTTTCAACCTTCCCCATAATGGTCAGTTTTAGTGGCGGTTCATCAAAATTTCCAAACACTTCGAGGGATTTATTGAAGTAGCCCGTTTCGTCGGGTGTGATAACCGCTTTGATTTTTGCACTTTGTCCTGGTTCAATGGGTTGTTTATCCCAATCAACGCTTGTACAACCGCAGGAGGTGGATACATGGTTGATAATTAACGGATTGTTGCCTGTGTTTGTAATTGAAAAAACAACCAAATCTTTATTGCCCTGCTTAATTGTACCAAAATTATACGTCGTTTTATCCGGACTAACAATAGTTAAAGTTTGTTGAGTTTGTTTTTCACCGGAAATATGAGTTTTATATAATTCCCATATATAGGGATTTGTAGTTGGGTTTCCTACCATAATTATTTCATTTTCAGCATTTAAAAAGAAACATTGATATTCCGGTTTGTCTGGAAAATGATTTAATGCTTGAATTCGATTAGCTAAATCAATAAATACAGGGTAATCAAATCCTGCTCCTTTTTGGATAATACGTATGTCTCTCATATTTTTAGGTTGGAAAAAGAATAAAAATTTTAATTTGTCCTTAAATAAAGAATCTGATTCTTCTATCAGATGTTTCCAGTTTTGCATGTTGATTCGGCAATTGCTACATCCGGTGGAATCAACATATAACAGGATTTTATATTCAGCGCTCAGCAAATCTGCACAAAGATCTCGGATAGTATCGCGCCCTAATGAATTGCATTGAAATTCGTCAGGAAAGATAATTTTCTTTCCCACCCATGTCTGGATTATTTGCTCTATTTCGGTTTGTTTTGAATTCATTTTGCAAGAAGCCAGCATGACGATAAATAGAATTCCCAGTAGTATTTTATTAATTTGTCTTTTCATTTTTTACGCTTAAATTTTTGAGAAGTTTTATTTAATGATATCCGACAAATCCAAATAAGCAAATGGTATTACATCGAGCAAACTCATTATGATCCGGTCGTTCTCTTTATCGTAACAATAATCGGATATTCTATACCCCGTTTCTATCGTTTGCACGTAGTCGCCATTCTTATTAAACACCAGGAACTTAGTTGGATAATTTTCATCTGTATTCCTGAGTCCGGCGGCGTATGACGCTACTATTTTGTCTTTACAAAATATTACTTTACCATAATAATGATGCGTTAGCTCGCCTCGCGAACTCCAATTCTCACCATAGATGTTGTATTTTAATTCGCCGTTAAGGCTACAGATCGTCAGCAAATCATAATATTGCTGAACTTCCACATAAATGCTG
>JAITAH010000264.1 GCA_031284225.1 Dysgonamonadaceae bacterium
TTTTTACAGTCCATCATGCCTGCGCCGGTCATTTTGCGCAAGTGCTGGATATCTGCCATTGTAACTGCCATAATCAATTTCCTTTCTTTGTTAAATTTGAATCAGTTTTCTTCTTTTACATATTTGCCGGCGACATTTGCGTTCAGCGCTTCCTCATCGGCTTGGTTGATAGCGGTCTTTTTCAGGGCTTTCGCTTTCCGTTCGCGGCGGGTAGTGGGGACTTCGTCCTCATTTTCGGAAGCGGGAGCGTCTATTTTTTCCACTTTTCGTTCTTCCAATCCTTCGGAGATAGCGGTACAGAGCGCGCTCAATACCACTTCGATGGATTTGGTGGCGTCGTCGTTTGCCGGAATTACGAAGTCGATGTCATTGGGGTTGGAGTTGGTATCGACCATGGCGAATACCGGTATCCCCAGTCGGTTGGCTTCTGAAACGGCGATGTGTTCTTTCATCACGTCGATAATCAACAAGGCGGAAGGGAGGCGGTTCAGATCGGCGATAGAGCCCAAGTTCTTTTCCAGTTTAGCGCGTTGACGGGTAATCTGCAACTTTTCGCGTTTGGACAATTGGTCGAAAGTGCCGTCTTTTTCCATTTTGTCGATATTGCTCATTTTTTTGACGGCTTTGCGAATGGTGGGGAAGTTGGTCAGCATACCGCCCGGCCAACGTTCCGCAACGTAAGGCATCCCGACGGAAGCCGCTTTGTCGGCAACCACTTGTTTTGCCTGTTTTTTGGTAGCTACGAACAGCACTTTCCGTCCCGATTTAACGATTTGTTTCAGAGCAGCGGCAGCTTCGTCTATTTTTACGACGGTTTTGTGTAAGTCGATGATATGGATACCGTTTCGTTCCATAAAGATGTAGGGAGCCATGGCGGGATTCCACTTGCGTTTCAAGTGTCCGAAATGCGATCCGGCTTCCAGTAATTGTTCAAATGTTACTCTTGACATTGTTTAATTGTTTAATGTTTACTTTCTTTTTTAATCAATCTTTAGGTAGCTATCCCGTAAATTCGATTACCGGATAAGTCCTACCGATTTAGATACTAAACGTTGCTGAAAAATTAACGTTTCGAGAATTGGAAACGTTTGCGTGCTTTGGGGCGTCCCGGTTTTTTCCGTTCCACTTCGCGTGGGTCGCGGGTCATAAAACCTTCCGACCGCAAGGCGGGTTTGTTTTCCGGATTGATTTTCACCAATGCGCGGGCGATGCCTAAGCGGGCGGCTTCCGATTGTCCTTTATAACCGCCTCCTTGTAAATTGATGGTTACGTCATATTGGTCAACAACGCCTAATTTATTCAGCGGTTGTTTCACTACATATTGAAGTATTGAGGAGGGGAAATAGGTTTCAAATTCGCGTTTGTTAATTACAATTTTGCCGGATCCTTCTTTGACGTAAACGCGGGCGATAGCGGCTTTACGTCTTCCTAATGCATTTACTACTTCCATTATTACTATTTAAGTGAATTAATATCAATTAATTTGGGTTGTTGCGCTTGGTGTTTGTGTTCCGTTCCGTCATAAATATAGAGGTTCGACAATAATTGGGCGCCCAAACGATTTTTAGGAAGCATTCCTTTGACTACTTTGCGTAAATAGTCGTCGCTGCTTTTCTTGAACAATGTTTCCGGGGTATTTTCTTTCTGTCCGCCGGGAAATCCGGTGTGAGAAAGATAAATTCGGTCTGTCCACTTGTTTCCTGTCAAAACCACTTTATCTGCATTGATAATAATCACATTATCACCGCAATCGACGTGAGGCGTAAAATCGGGTTTATACTTCCCCCTGAGGAGTTTTGCTACTTTGGAGGCCAAGCGTCCCGCATGTTGTCCATTTGCATCTACGACCACCCATTCTTTATTAACCGTTGCCTTGTTTGCAGAAATGGTCTTATAACTTAAAGTATCCACTTTCTTAAATTCTTTTAATTAATTAATAATCTAAATTTGTTCTCTTTTGATTTGAATAATAATCGGCGCGCAAAGATACACCTTTTTATTTAAAAAACAAAAACTGCTCCATTTTTAAATGAAGCAGTTTTCAACTTTCGTCAGATTCTCACAATTACTCAGCGGCAGCTTCTTCAACTACAGCAGCGGTGGAATCAGCCACAACTTCTGTAGCTTCTTCGGCAGCCGGTTCGTCAACTACGGTAATTACTTCTTCCGGAACGGCTTCGGCCGGAGCAGCTTTTTTGCAAGCGCTCAAAGAAATAGCTACGATAACAGCAGCAAATAACACTAACTTTTTCATTTCACAATAATTAAAACGGTTGATAAATTGTATGAAACCTCCCTCATGGAAATTTCGTTGCAAAGGTAATTATTATTTTTGTATGTTGTGCAACATATTAAAAATTTTTGAAAAAAAATTACACTATTTGGTAATAATAGTTATAATAAAAGGTATAAAAAAACAGATTCTGTCCCCTTAAACAATATGGCATGGTATTTGTTATATATTTGGCGGCTGTAATTGTGAAGAGGCTACCGTTTTTAATTAACTTAAAATGAAGAAAAGAAAGGAAAAAATTTGGAAATTTCGGGTAAAACAAATACTTTTGCCCTGAAAGTAGGGAGTAATTTATTTTTTATTATGCATTATTTTTTAAACTTAAAAAACAGATGAAAAATTTATTTTTAACAGCAGTATTTATGGTTTTGGCTTTTGGGGCAACCGCTCAAACGGTGGCTTCAAATGCGTCGTTTGTAGAAAAACAATATCCGGGCGATGAAATAGCGGTCCGGGTAACAGAAACAGCAATTGCGAAAAATTTGAATGAGAAGACGTCGGCTGCGCGATCTACGTGGTTATCCAATCGTCCGAGAGACAATTGGTTTGTTTCTTTGGAAGGTGGCGTCAGTCAGTTGAGAAGTGAAGGATTTTCGAGTTTTCCGTTCAAAGACAATTTATTTCCTACGGGTGGTATTGCCGTAGGAAAATGGTTTTCGCCCGTGTGGGGATTGCGCATCAGCGGTTCCGGCGGTAAATTGAAAAGCTATCAACCGATTCCCACTGGTTTGTGGTATGTGGGTTATCATCATCAAACCGCCAATCCGATGGCAAGCAGTGCGTATGTTTTTAATCAACCGGATTTGGTGAAAGAGCGGTTTTTGGATAAGGATGGAAATAATCCGTTTTCTTATTTGAACGTTACTGCCGATTTTCTGGTGAATGTGAAGAATTTGTTCTTGCCGTATAATCCCAAGAGTCTTTTCAATCCGGTGGTGTTTGCCGGTGTGGGGTATGTAGCTACTTTAGGCAGCAAATTCGATCCGTTTAACACGGCAAAAACCGATAATGTAGCTTCCGTTAGCAATGTGGCCGTTAAGGGCGGCGTGCAATTGAATTTCCGTTTGAGCGACCCGTTGCAGTTGTATCTTGCCAGCGATGGTTTGTTGGTGCCGGAAACTTTCGATCGTTTATCCTGGGGCAAACGGACGTATGAAGGCCTCTGGAGTGTAAAATTAGGTTTGACCTACCGTTTCAATTTCCGCCACTTTGTGAAAGCCGAACTGGCCAATCCTGCTGAGATTGCCGCTTTGAATCGCGAAATCAACGACTTGCGCAACCGGCCGCAGGTAGTATGTCCGCCGGCGCCCGCTTGCCCGCCGTGTC
>JAITAH010000275.1 GCA_031284225.1 Dysgonamonadaceae bacterium
TTTTTCGCGATCGTAATCGGAAGTGGTGTTTTCGATTTGCGTTTTGATTTGCGATACGCGGGCGGCAATCTGTTTCTTTTCGCCGGCGCCGTTGACAATAACCGTATTGTCTTTGTTAACGGTGATTTTTTCGGCGGTACCCAGCATATCGGCGGTTGTGCCTTCCAATTTCAGTCCTTTTTCTTCGGAAATCACTACACCGCCGGTCAAAACAGCGATATCTTCCAGCATTTCTTTGCGGCGGTCGCCGAAGCCCGGCGCTTTTACGGCGCAGATTTTCAGAGATCCGCGCAAACGGTTCACTACCAGCGTGGCCAAAGCTTCCGATTCGATGTCTTCGGCAATGATGAGCAGCGGACGACCGGTTTGAACGGTTTGTTCCAAAATGGGGAGAATGTCTTTCAGGACGGAAATTTTCTTATCGTAAATCAACACATAAGGATTATCCAATTCGGCTTCCATCTTTTCGGTATTTGTTACGAAGTAGGCGGAAATATAACCGCGATCGAACTGCATTCCTTCCACTACATCGACGTAGGTTTCAATGCCTTTACTTTCTTCGACGGTGATAACGCCTTCTTTTTTCACTTTTTTCATGGCTTCGGCAATCAGGGCGCCGATGGTTTCGTCGCCGTTTGCCGAGATTTTCGCTACGTTTTCGATTTTGCCGAAATCGTCTCCGATGGCTTGCGACTGGTTTTTCAGTGATTCAATCACTTTGCTTACGGCTTTGTCGATTCCGCGTTTCAAATCCATGGGATTGGCGCCGGCGGCTACGTTTTTCAGCCCCACGCTAATGATGGATTGCGCCAAAACGGTAGCGGTGGTGGTACCGTCGCCTGCATCGTCGTTGGTTTTCGAGGCTACTTCTTTGACTAACTGTGCGCCCATGCTCTGGAACGGGTCGGACAGGTCGATTTCTTTCGCTACGGTTACCCCGTCTTTGGTGATTTGCGGCGCGCCGAACTTTTTGTCGATAATCACGTTTCGGCCTTTGGGGCCTAAGGTAACTTTAACGGCGTTTGCCAGTTCGTCCACGCCTTTTTTCAGCAGGTCGCGGGCGTCGATGTTGAATTTTATTTCTTTTGCCATAACAAATTATAAATTTAAATGGTTGCTAAAACGTCGGATTGACGCATGATTAAATACTGTGCTCCTTCGATTTCGATTTCGGTTCCGGCGTATTTTCCGTAGAGAACCGTATCGCCTGCTTTCAATACCATGGGTTCGTCTTTAGCGCCGTTACCCACTGCCATAACTTCGCCTTTCAGGGGCTTTTCTTTCGCGGAATCGGGGATGATGATTCCGCCGACTGTTTTTTCTTCTGCGGCAGCCGGTTTTATTAAAACTCTGTCTGCCAATGGCTTAATGTTCATGATGTTTTTAGAAATTATTATTCGTTAAATTAATTAATACAATTACGACCGATCTACTGCGAATAGTATGCCAAAGCCGTCGGGCTGACAAATTGGCAAGAATGGGGGAAGTTTCAAGAGCCACTGACCAGATTCGAACTGGTGACCTACGCGTTACGAATGCGTTGCTCTACCGACTGAGCTACAGTGGCCTATTTCATCAATTTTTTCAGAAATTCATCTAATTCCCGGTTCATACCTGCCCATAAATCGTTGCCTGCCTTGGTGGCAGTATCATCAAGAAAGAGCAGTTTTTCTTGCACGATGAAGTCTTTATTGACCAGGCCAACCGTAAATGGTTTGTAAATAAATTCCTTATCGAAAGCGTGTTCTTCTTTCAGACCTCTGAGAACGTATCGGGCGGTATCCTTAATTTCTTCAAGCATATCTTCGCCCCAGACAATGGCGGTGTTGTTTAAATTGACCGAAAGTAATTCCATTTCCATGTCATCGAAGAAAGTAAGCGTTTGATTACCGGCGTCGTAATACAGATTGAGGTCGCTCAAAAAACCACCATCGTTTGTGAGTTCGTAGCTTTTCAGGCTTTCCGCCACGGCCGACTTTAAGACCGGTTCCAAATGCTTATTGACCGCTTTCATGGCGCAAAGGTAATAATAATTCTTGAATGTTAAGGAAATTTTTCGATTTTCTTCCGTTTGGGCATTATCCCTATCGTCACAAAACCTCGTTAGAGGTTGCATATTGTTCAATCGGCTTAAAAATGCAACGTCGCGCTAATCCGACACAGCCCTTCAATCTTCTGTCTTTTTTATCCCAAGCGTACAATTTTGTTTAAAAAAATGAGTATTTTTAGAAAAATCTTATTTACCTTTGAATCCGTTGTTCAAATTTTAGTTTTTTATAAAAAATCTACGTATTATGTCAAACATGTCAAGAAGAAAATTCCTCCAAACAGGAGGAGCTGCCGCTTTGGGATTTACGATTATCCCGAGTGTAGCCATGGGAAAAACGTTTAGCGGACGAATGGCGCCCAGCGACAAACTGAACATTGCCGCCGTGGGTATCGGCGGAATGGGATTCAGTAACCTGAAAGCCGTTCAAAGCCAGAACATCGTCGGTTTGTGCGATGTGGACTGGAAGTATTCCGATCCGGTATTCAAATTTTTCCCGAACGCTAAACGTTATTACGATTTCCGAAAAATGTACGACGAAATCGGAAAAGAAATTGACGCGGTAATTGTAGCTACCGCCGATCACACACACGCCATCGTAGCTGCTACCGCCATGACGATGGACAAACATGTGTATGTACAAAAACCATTGACGCACAGCGTTTACGAATCCCGCCTCCTGACGCGGTTAGCCGACAAACACCGGGTAGCCACGCAAATGGGCAATCAAGGGGCTTCGGGCGAAGGCATCCGCCAGATTTGCGCCTGGATTTGGGCCGGCGAAATCGGCGAAGTCCGGAAAGTAGAATGTTATACCAACCGCCCGATCTGGCCGCAAGGGCTGAGCCGTCCCGAAAAAACGGAAAAACCGCACAAAGAACTGAACTGGGATTTGTTTATCGGCCCGGCGCCCATGCGTCCGTACAATCCGATTTATACTCCGTGGAATTGGCGCGGCTGGTGGGATTTCGGTACCGGAGCTTTGGGCGATATGGCTTGCCACATCATGCAACCCGCCACCGAAGCATTGAAACTGAAATATCCGATACAGGTACAAGGCACTTCTACCATGCTGTTATCGGATTGCGCTCCGAATGCGGAAATCGTCCATTACAAATTTCCCGCACGGGAAAACCTGCCGAAAGTGGCGATGCCCGAAGTGGAAGTCGTTTGGTCGGACGGCGGTTTATTGCCCGCCCGTCCCGAAGGTTTGCCTGCCGGCGTTAACCTTGATCAACAAGGCGGTTGCGTGATTTTCCACGGAACAAAAGACACCCTGATTTGCGGTTGCTACGGCGTGAACCCGTATTTAATATCCGGCCGTACCCCGCAATCGCCCGAAGTGATGCGCAAAGTAAACGGATCGCATGAAATGGATTGGGTGGCCGCTTGCAAAGAAAGCCCGTCGAGTCGCCGCACGCTGACTTCCGAATTCAGCAAATCCGGTCCCCTGAACGAAACCGTAGTCATGGGCGTGCTGGGCGTTCGTCTGCAAGGCCTGAACCAGGCGTTGGATTGGGACGGCGAAAAAATGGAATTTACCAACATTCCCGCTAAGGCAACCATCCAATCGGTACTGAAAGATCAGTTCTCGATCCATGACGGACACCCGACGTTCAACCAGGTGAAGACCGACCCGGTAAACGCTCTTGAGTTCGCCAACGAATTAATTAAACACACTTACCGCGAAGGCTGGTCGCTACCGGCTATGCCATAAAATTTATAAACATTTTAAATACAGCGTTTTATACAATGAAAAGAATTAATTATTTTTTAAGTATTGGGGCAATCGCCGGCCTGCTGGCGTCCGGTTGCCAGAAAAAAGCCGAACCGTTCACATTCATCACGGAAGGCGAAAGTACGGAAACTACCGTCGTAACGGCGGACTCTCTTACGTATGTCGAATTGAATTATCCGCAGATAAGCAATCTGGATCAGGCGCCGAAAGACAAAGACGGATACACTTTTCTGTTTAATGGCGTGGATTTCAACGGCTGGCGAGGATACGGTAAAGAAACGATTCCGGGAAAATGGATCATCGAAGATGGCGCCATTAAAGTTAACGGATCCGGCCAGGGCGAAGCGCATGCAGGCGATGGCGGAGATATTATTTTTGCCAAAAAATTCAAAAACTTTGAATTGCTGTTCGATTGGAAAGTATCGCCCAACGCTAATTCCGGCATACTTTATCTGGCCCGCGAAATCAAAGGCGAACCGATCTGGATTTCCTCGCCCGAATATCAGGTTCTGGACAATACCGGCCATCCCGACGCTCAATTGGGCGAAAACGGCAACCGTCAGTCTGCTTCGCTCTACGATATGATTCCAGCTGTACCGCAAAATGCCAAACCGGTAGGCGAATGGAACCAGGGCGGAATTCTGGTTTATAAAGGTACGGTCGTTCACAAACAAAACGGCCAAAATGTGCTGGAATATCATCTGTGGACCCCGCAGTGGAACGAACTGATTGCCGGCAGTAAATTCAAACCCGGCGGCAGTTTCCCGCTGGCTTATGGTTTGCTGACCAATCTGGGCGGCGACGAACATGAAGGTTATGTCGGTTTGCAAGACCACGGCGACGACGTCTGGTACAAAAATATACGAATTAAGATATTAGAATAAATCGGTTTTGAGCGCATAAGGAACGAACTTCAACGCTCGATTTTGCCATTGCAAGGGCGGGGAACGAAATAGGATACTGTAATATAAGATATTGTAAATAAATGATTTGCTTCGAGTTTCGCCCTTGCAATGATAATATTCCCTAACTTTTGATACAACCCAAGATTTAAGATTAAAGACAGAAGATATTGGTCTTTAATCTTAAATCTTTTTTCTGCTTGTCTTCCGAGGCGCGACGTTGATCTTTTGCTCTAAATTGTTCAAACATTTGTCCGGAATAGGGCATACATGTTAATAGAAACCCGGCATTAACGCAAACCCGCCTTGCCCGGCAGGACATTCATGTCAATAAAAAAAGCATGAACGAATATACAAACCCATACGCCGTAGGCGTTTCACGACAATGGAATGCCGGAAAATCCCTATACGCACATATCCGATTCGTGTTGCTTCTTTAATCCGATTAAATGAACATGCAACCTCTAACGAGGTTTTGTTGTGGCGGATGTATGCCAATTTCTATTGACATGAATGCCCTATACAGGGCAAAATAGATACCGAAATGTATGCGGGAAAAATATACGGATTGTTTAAAATGTCCGTTATGGGCATTCATGTCAATAGAAAAACGACATTATTCGGCGCTGCAAAACCTCGTTAGAGGTTGCATGTCAATAGAAAAAGCATGAAAAAATATACAAAACCCATACGCCGTAGGCGTTTCACGACAATGGAATGCCGGAAAATCCACATACGCAAATATCCGATTCGTGTTATGTTTTTAATCCGGTTAAAGGAATAACAATGTCGATAGTTAGATACAAATAGTCGCTTGTATAATACGATTGAGAAATCTAATACATCCTGTTTGTTTTTGTGAAATTGATGTTAATAGGACGATATTCAACAAAACAATATCAAGAAGTTAAATAATATTAAAGTTTTTA
>JAITAH010000350.1 GCA_031284225.1 Dysgonamonadaceae bacterium
GGACAAATACTCGAAGCTTCGCAGGTACCCTGGGGAAGATCCGAAGGTGGATTTATGTGGGCGCCCGACTGTGCCTACAAAAACGGAACCTATTACTTCTATTTTCCCCATCCCAGCGATACGGACTGGAATAACACTTGGAAAATCGGCATTGCCACGAGCAGCGAACCGGCCGCGAATTTCGCCGTGCAAGGATTCCTCGAGCTACCGGGCGATCAGCACGCGATGATTGATCCCACCGTTTTTGTCGATGACGACGGGCAAGCCTATTTCTATTACGGCGGTGGCGGAAAATGTATGGCCGGAAAACTGAAAGAGAACATGACCGAACTCGAAGACGGACTTACATCCATGACCGGTCTGCAAGACTTCCACGAAGCAGCTTGGATCCATAAACGGAACGGAATTTACTACCTCTCTTACGCCGATAATTATACAAACGGATACACAAAAAACCGACTGCAATACGCTACCAGTTCCTCTCCCTTAGGCCCCTGGACCTCGCGCGGCGTGTACCTCGGCGGAACAGCCGAAGGCACCAATCACGGATCCATTGTCGAATACCAAGGACAATGGTATGCCTTCTACCACAACAACGTCCTTTCCGCCGGCAGAAATTACAGCGGAGCCGCCCGATCCGTTTGTGTCGATAAACTTTTTTATAACGACGACGGATCCATTCAGCGAGTCTATCAAACCGGGAAGAGCGCGCCCGATCCGGTAATCGGCGTGAAAAATATTCCCAACACATTTTTGGCCGAAAATTATACCACCGGCGGAGAAGGAATCACCTATCACGACAGCGACCCGATTAACGAAGGCGAAATTTACCGGCACGACGGCGTAGATATCGAACCCTGTTCCGATGGAAACGCCAATATCTTCAACATCGCCGCCGGCGAATGGCTCGATTATCGACTAAACGTTCCCACAACGGCTAATTACAAACTGGAATTCCGGATGGCGTCTCCCCTGGGAAACGGAAAATTTCACGTCGAAGTCGATGGAACAAATCAAACCGGAAGCATCGGTGTGCCCGCCACCGGAAGCTATCAAACGTGGACAACTTTTTCCGTATCGAACATCCCTCTGACGGCTGGAACGCGCACTTTCCGATTCTTCATGGAAGAAAGCGGCTTCAATTTTGCCGGATTTGTTATCAGTTTCGCACAACCCGATATCCCCGTAGGGAAACAAATTACGATCAAAAACGGAACCAATTACCTCACCTTCGACGCACAAAACCAAGTGATTTGCAACAGTCCGACCCCCACGCCCAACTGCGTGTTTTCCGTTGAACAGAACGGAAATTTTATCGAACTGAAAGCCGCCAACGGCCAATACGTATCGACCACTTCCCTGAAAAGCCCGATGACGTTGAGCGCCAGCAACCGCTTAGCAATCACCAAATTCCTGTGGCACAATCTGCAAAACAACACTCAAATATTCGGCCTGAAAAGCCTGCGGACCAATGCCGTCGTCTGCTCCGAAAACGGTACGAAAGCCATGAACTGCAACCGTTACGATTTCGGAGGATGGGAAAAATTTACCTGGGAAGAATACATCGCCGCCGACATTCAGGCGCCGCCCCCGGAAAACCTTTCGGTAGAAATATACCCCCTGCCGGCGGCGAGCAATTCCTTCGTTACCGTCCGGATAATAACGAAAAACGCCGAACCGGAATCCCTGAAAATCGTTGATATGCAGGGCAGAATCTACAAAACAGAACGGTTCGATGGTCGTGCCGGCCGGCGGGAGATGCAAATATCCACCGCCGGCATCCCCAGCGGATTATACCTCCTGCAAGTAAGATCGGCCGGCTTTTCCATTACTAAAAAGATGATAATTATTTAGATGAACCCTCTCTTTATGGTAAGAAACCGCTCATCCGTTAATGAGGCGGCTAAAAAGATCAAAAAAATAAAAAATATCGAATCCATCATGAAAAACAAACTCATTCTGGCCGGTTTTCTTCTGCTGGCTATTTGCACGCAATCCTACTCACAGGAAGTTATTTACGACGAAACCGGATGCCATTACACCACCTATCGCGGGCTGGTTATGGCCGGCTATCAGGGCTGGTTTTCCTGCTCCGGCGATCCGGTCAATGCCGGCTGGTTCCACTACCCGAAAGACAATCAGGTAAAACAGGGATCGATCAGTATCGATTTCTGGCCGGATATGAGCGAATACCCCAAAAAATATGCCGCCAACGATTTTGTACATCCCGACGGCTCGCAGGCCTATCTCTTCAGCAGCGCCGATTCGACAACCGTCGATCTCCACTTCAAATGGATGAAAGAACACGGCATCGACGGCGTATTCGTCCAGCGTTTCGTATCGCAAACGGTGGGCGGCAGCGGAAAAACCCGCGTCAATACCGTTTTGAAGCACGCACTGAAAGCCGCCAAAAAATACGACCGCGCCATCGCCGTCATGTACGACGGCGGCATCAACAATCAGACCGATTATAACCGCATCACCAGCGACTGGAAAGAGATGGTCGAGCAGTTTAAACTCTTCGATCCCGCCGAAAATCCCACCTTTCTCCGCCACAACGGCAAGCCGGTATTCGCGCTCTGGGGGCTTGGCGTCAGCAGCCGCGGCTTTGAACCCGACTGGTTTGATGCGCTGTGCGACAGTATCAAAGGTGAAACCGCCCGAAAAGTGTCCATCATGATCGGCACCCCCTACTACTGGCGCGAACAGATCTCCGATTGCGTAACCGACACCCGCTATCACGCTTCGCTGGAGAAGTGGGTAGATATTATTTCGCCCTGGGCCGTAGGCCGATACCGAAGCAACAATGCGGTAACGAAAATTACGCAAACTGTTCCGGCCGACATCGCTTGGTGCAATCAACGCGGCATCACCTACGTGCCCGTCGTTTTCCCCGGATTCAGCTGGCACAACATGAAAGGCGGCGATAATAATCCTTACGACGACTATCCCCGCGAAGCGGGAAACTTCCTCTGGAAACAGGTCGCCGCCAACAAAAACGCCGGCGCCGCCAGCCTCTACCTTGCCATGTTCGACGAAATGGACGAAGGCACCTGTATTTTCAAATGCGAAACCACCCCCCGAACCCCTCTCAATGCCGCCGGCAAATTTATCGGCTACGACGCCGAACTGGGCAGCGATTATTACCTCTGGCTCACCGGCCAAGCCACCCGGTGGATTCATGGCGTTGGTAGCTATGACGCCGTCAAACCCGTCCGTCAACCGACCCACGCCCTCTATCTCTCGGCAGAAACGGGCAACGACGCCAACGACGGATCATCCCCAGAAGCGGCCGTCGCCACCCTCAGCCGAGCTTATACGCTGATTACGCAAGCCGGAAACCCCCACAACACCCTTTATGTAAGCGGCGAAACAGACGGCTATTCCCATCCGGTAGTCAATCAGAATAACGCCGTTTATCCCTTCCTCGGCAGCAACTATACGCTTGTCATACAGGGAATAGAAGGAACTCATCCTAAAATTATCGGCAACCGCACCTCCCGCATGTTCCGTTTACGCTCCGATATGATCCTGCAACTGAAAGACCTG
>JAITAH010000371.1 GCA_031284225.1 Dysgonamonadaceae bacterium
AAGCATACTGAAAAAATTCGTTCGCTTTATCCGGAGCAATACCGGCAAAACCTTTGTCGTAAGCTTCCTCGCCTTGAAACCCCAGATACTGGGTATATTTGGCAATACAGCCGGCATACAGCATGGTACGCGACATTAAAGCGGCCGCCGTGTATTTGTTGGCGCGACCCGGATATTTTTTACCGGGATCATCCGTCATATTATCCATGGCAAACTGAAGGTCTTCCTGAATAAATTTCCATGAATCATATTCCGTCGCCCGGGGCGGTTGCAACGTTTCCAGCGGCTCTGTCGGATCTTGCACTTCCGTTACAAGGGGGATTCCTCCGTAACGTTTAACGATACCGAAATAAAAGAAAGCACGAAGAAAGCGAGCTTCGCCCAACAAATTGTTATAGGCGGCCACCGTATAGTTGTCTTTGTATTTCGGGAAATTTACAATAAACGTATTTACTTCGCGGATACGATCGTAAGGCCAATAGCTTGTTCCATTGTTCTGGACTTTCGTCCAGGTATTTACAAGTTCGTCGCAGGATTGTCCCAAAGAATTTTTGTAAGACTCCCAATAGTTTCCGGCACGATAGCCGCTATTGGCATAATAGTTGAAATCTTCTATGGGTAAATACATATAAAGGCGAGTAAAATATTTCTGCACACCGTATTCGTTACCGAATATTTCTGCTTCACCCAACTGTCCTTTAGGCTCCAACGACAGGTCATGACAAGCCGCAACGGTAAAGCCTAAAATAACTGCGAATATTATCTGTTGTATTTTCATAATTGTTTTTTTTAAAATTTAATGTTTATACCAACGGTGTACGTCTTATTTACAGGATAGCTATAAAAGTCGATATAATCCGACGAAGCGCCACCCGACGATCCGGGACGTTCGGGGTCTATTCCGTGCAGTCCGGAGAATGTCAAGAGGTTATATCCGTTCACATACAATCTTAAATTCTTAATACCTGCCTTGGACATCCATTTTTTAGGCAAAGTATAGCCGAGTTCCAATGTCTTCAGACGCAAATAGGAAGTATTGTTTACGTTGTTAGAAGCCTGCCTGCGTCCATCATGACCGGTAATAGGATAATATCCCTCCACCCATTGCGTGCGGGAATCGAAAATATCCGCTTCGGGATCAACAGGATGCCATCGGTCCATAAACCAGGATAAGGTATTAGCGCCTCCAAACGATAAAGCTTCCACTAATACTTCGCCATACGCGGCATAAATCCCGTATGCGCCTTGAAAGTTTGCCGCCAAGTCCAGATTTCTCCAGCTTGCTCCCATATTGATACCATAATTGAATACCGGCAATCCGTAAGTGGCATACGGATGATTGTCGTCGTCATTAACTATCCCATCGCCGTTCCAGTCTTCGCCCCACCAGTCGCCCGGCACGGTACCCTGACCTTGCGGTAGATAGAAGTTGCGGATTTCATCGTATGAAGTAAACATGCCTCCCATCTGTCTTGTCCACCAAATATCGGTATAACGATTTGCACTACGATTTCGCCACTTGTCCATAGAGTTATTGGCCGGAGTTTCCAGCCAGTCGAGACGCATGTGCTTGGTGGCTGAAATCTGACTGCTGACATAATAATTCAACTCCCGCCATCTGTTTTGATATTTTAACTCTACTTCCCAACCGAAATGTCGGTCGCTATTCAAATTTTCTTGCGGTAAAGAAGCGCCTACCGTACCGGGAACAACCGCCGAGCTTGTAGCGAGCAATCCTTTCCGGTCTCGTTTCCATAGCTCGAACGTACCGCTCAGGCTGTTTTTCAAAACTCCGAAATCCAACGCCAGATTATACATCTCGGTGGTGTACCAGGTCAGTTTTGAATTGGCGATACCCGGTATGTTATAACTTGTATTTATGCCATTCGCGCCATGAGTCAGTCCGGACGGTTCAAAAATCCACGCTCGATTGGAGTTTCCGCTATAAAAAACATAGGTAGAAGGATAATTACTTGCCGAACTATCATCTCCCATTTTTCCATAAGAAGCTCTTATTTTCAGGTTGGAAATAAAATCTAATTTATTTTTTATGAAACCTTCCTCACTGAGGCGCCATGCAAGCTGAAACGAGGGAAAGAATCCCCAACGACTGCCCACGGGAAATTTAGAAGACCCATCGTAACGAAACAGGAACGTTCCCATGTATTTGCCGGCATAATCATAAGCAATGTTACCGATAAACGCTTGATTCAACCGTTCGCCCGGCGTTCCGCCGCCCCCTTTTTGGTTGGTTTCTTCACCGACGGAGATGTATTCGCTGTTAACCATTATTTCTCGCGAAGCATTGAAACCGCCGTCCCAAAAATTATACGCTTCTTCGAATAATAAAGTTCCGTTAACGTTATGTTCTCCGAACCGATTTTGATAATACAATCCCAACTGCATATCGGTATCGTAGTTAAAACTTGTACTGCGGCTCGCACTGGCCGGAGAACCTTTGACTATTTCACTGTAATTGTCGGAAGCCGGATCGTATGAAAATAAACTATAGGTTTTACTGAAATTCTGACTGTCGGGAAGACTGAAATTATAGTCATACATCGCCTTTGCCGATAAACCCTTGATTTTTGGAACGTCGTATGTCAAGGTCAACGAACCGTTCATCCTGCGTTGATGGGAAAGATTATAACCAACATATTGCTTTTGTGTCTGGATAACCGGGTTATTTCCATCCTGCAACACATTTACATCTCCATTGGGATACAATGGGTTGTCGTTTGCATAAACCGAAGCTGTGGGTTTCATCAACCAGGCATATTTATACAGCGACCAGTCGCTACGAGGATTCTGAGTCGTGTTCAAAATAGCGCCCAATGAAATACGGGCTTTTAAGCGGTTGGTAATCCGCGCATCGATGTTTGAACGCATATTCCACCGATCTCCCCACATATCGTCGCTTTTCAACGAACCGTCCTGTTTTGAATAAGCAAGGCTGAAAAAATATCTCAGTCTATCGTTTCCGCCATTCACGCTGAGGTTGTGCTGTTGTTGCGGAGTCGTTTTTTTAAATACCTCATTTATCCAGTTATACGATTTCTTAGTTCCGTCAAGATAGGGTTGATATTGATCTTGAGTATAACGCGCGTTACGATGAATCAGGTAGTTACCGCTGAAATCCTGCCAGTTTTGCTCGTTTATCAAATCCATCCATTCGGTAGCAGATATACCTTCCGGAACGTAAAGAAATTGTTGTGCGGTAAAATTACTGCTATAAGTAATATCTACCTTACCATTTTGAGAAGTACCGCTTTTTGTCGTAACAAGCAAAACACCGTTTGCCGCCCGCAAACCATAAATAGCCGCCGTACCATCTTTCAATATAGAGACGCTTTCGATTTCTTCCGGATCCATACGGGAGAAATAAGCCTGGTCGCGAGGGACGCCGTCAATAACAAATAGCGGCGTGCCTAAACCTCGAATGTCGATTACCGTATTGTACGCGCCCGGTTGCGAAGTCTTTTGAGTAATACGAAGACCCGGTAATTTACCGGCCAAAGCATTAACAACGTTTTCGTTCTTGGTAACCACAATGTCTTTGCTGGATACCGTTGAAACAGAACCCGTCAAAGTTGATTTCTTCTGAGTCAAATAACCGGTACTAACAACTACTTCCTCTAAAACTTCCTCATTTATTTCCAGATGGACGTCGAAGGTCGTTTTGTTTCCAATGTTTACTTTTTGGGGAATATAGCCCAAATAAGTAATCGTAAGGGTTTCATTTGGCGAGGCTTCCAAAGAAAACTCGCCATTAACGCTTGTCGCTGTTCCCCGCTGAGTGCCGGTAACAGTAACAGATGCGCCAATAATCGGCTCGTTAGTAGAAGCATCGGATACTACGCCTTTGATTGTTTTTGTTTGCGCAAATCCCGATACTGCCATCCCAAAACAGATAACTACGGTGAAAAATGCCCGCATTATCCTACTTTTTTCTTTCAATCTGTTTTTTTTCATAAAACTTTAGATTTGTTTGTGTTTAGATGGATAATTTATAACTAAAAAATGTTAACAACAAAGTTGTACATTGCGGAATGAACTCATCCTTTTTAAGGGCTGTTGTTTTTAATGTGATTTTTCATAACAATCTGACTTTAATGATAAATATGTATCTGAATACCGAATGATTTTTTTTCGAACGCAAAACCGTCATTGCGAACCGAGCGAAGCCATGGTCTCCGAAGAAGGGGGTACATTTTCAAGAGCGCTACCCCATTTCTCATTGGCCTTGTCGCCCATTACTAATACTAATTTTCCACCCTTGGCAATATCTTCATGGCTGAACCAAGGTTTGTTCCATTCAACGCCATTCAAGACGGCCGATTGAATATATTTGTTTTCGTCGGAACAGTTTTTTGCTTCAATTTCAAACGTTTTCCCGTTCCCCAATCTTATTTTGACCGTGCTGAACAGCGGACTTCCAATGTTGTAGGTCGGCGATCCGGGAGTAACCGGATAAAATCCCATGGCCGAGAATACGACAAATGCCGACAGGCCTCCCCCGTCTTCATCCCCCGGAACGCCCATCAAATCGTTGCGGAACCATTGTTTTAGCAACATACGGATGCGCTTTTGTGTTTTCCAAGGTTGTCCGGCATAATTATACAGATAGGGAATATGCAGCGAAGGTTCGTTAGCCATTGAAAACTGACCCACATTTCCGGTTTGATCGGGAAGTTGTGAATAAAAAGAAGATTTTCCCCGTCCTAAAGGTTCGCGGAACGTTTGATCCAGATTTTTCACAAAATTATCTGCCGAACCCATTAAGGCAATCAAATCGCCGGGATTGTGGGGAACGTCCCACCGGTAAGTCCAGGCATTATTTTCATCGTAATAATCTCTTGCGCCTGCTCCGCCCGAAAACTTGTAATCGAAAGGAACGATAAAGTTTTCTTTCATATCTTTCGGGTGGAAAAAAGCCGTTTCGGAATTGAATAAATTACGGTAATTGTAGGATTGTTTCAGAAAATAACGATAATCCTCTTCCTTTCCCAATTGACGGGCAATTTGAGCAATGCACCAGTCGTCGTAACAAGTTCCGAGCGTTACAGCCACCGATTGGCGTTTTTCAAAACTATTTACCTCGGCAATGTATTCCTTTTCTCCTTCTTTCAACGACGGATAAAATCCTTTTTCGCGATAAAAAATGTCCAACTCCGTATTGGGAACCTTACGCCACGGGAGAAGCGATTTCTCGGTCAACGCCGCTTTACAGGCTTGGTATGCAGCTTCCAGATCGAAGTCTTTCAATCCTTTGCTGTATGCTCCCAAAATCACGGAAACGGCGTGATTACCGTTCATACGGTGAGAATCGCCGGTAATTTCCGGGAAAGTCGGCATCCATCCGTCTTCGCTCTGTTGCGCCATACGGATATAGGAACGTATCATATTCACTTCCTGTTCCGGCTCTATCAACACCCGCAATGGATGGGCTGCGCGATAAGTATCCCAAATCCAATCGTCGGTATAAAAAGGTCTGCCTTCGTCGCTGTGAACCTGCCCGTCGGTAGCGCTATAATAATTACCGTCTTCGGAGATGTTAATCATTCGCTCGTAAATCCGGTAAAGCGAAGTGTAAAAAATAGATTTATCGTTTTCGCTACCGCCATCTACCAGAATCTTACCCAGAGACTCATTCCATTGGTCGCGTCCGGCTTTGGCCACTGCGTCGATGCTGTAAGTTTTTATTTCCCGTTGCAGGTTTTTGCGGGCTTGCTCGCTACTTATAAACGAGATACCATAACGAACATGGATTTGTTTTTCCTTAAAATCCATGACCAGAGAACTATTCCGGCCTTTGGCCGTATTTTGCGTATAATCAATAGTTCGATTCAATCGTCCGACGCCGGCGGGTTTTTGTTCGGTTTCAAGATAAAGATAAACTTTTGTCGGTCCCCTGCCAATCAGTTGATAACCGGAAATCGCATTCCCGTTTGCCTCCAATTCTCCATTCCGAGTATTAATAATCAAACGATTATTTTCATTTTCAAATGAGAAGCCATAAACTCCCGATTGGTGCGAGGGGGCATAATCGACTGTAATTTTTGCTTCATCCAAATAAACCGAATATCGGTATGGTTTGATTTTTTCGTTATCGTACGAATAATTGATAACCGTTCCCAATTCTGCCTTTTCCTGAGAAACCGGGCTGATATTGAAAGCCGTACTCCCCCGATGGCTCGTAACGACAACCGGTAATCCCCGAAGTAAATCCGAAGTAAAATCGTCCCGTTCGGGATACACTCGAAGCATACTGTTCGGTAAATGAATGGTAGGATAAGTCGGCACCAATAAATGGCTAATATTTCCCATATACGGATTAATATAATCTACCGGAGTTTTTACCGCCGTTCTTGCTCCGCAATGACAGGAACTAATCAGAACAATATATATTAAGGAAATAGAAAGTATCCAACCTTGTAGCGTGAATCCTGTTTTTTTATTTGCATGAACCATATTTTTTATGCACTTAAAGTTATACATGTGTTTTTCGAGGCAAAAATAACCGCGTGGATTTAACAATTATCTTAATAAAAATATTAATTTTCCAAAAAAATTACTGAAGCGAGCAAGAATAATGAACAATTGCCTTCACATCTTCAATCGCATTAAAATTTGTTTTATTTTCTTTTGAATATGCTTCAATCTCCGCTTGATGAGATTTGAAAAGTTTTATTAAACTCTTCAACGAATTGATTTTTTCAAATTTTTTCCCATTTTTGACGAACACAGACGATTCGTCAACACCTTCTATCTTTTCTTCAGGACCTAACAAATACAAATTTCCGCTGTTATTTGTAACTACCAATCCGCTTACCGAAGCCGTTTGGGAATAACCTCCGTAACCGGAGGCTTTCCCTTTGGAGAGAACTCTGGTTTTATGATTAATATAATACTCCTTATTTCCGGTTTCAATCCGTTCATAAAAAGCGTGGTTTCCGACGGGGAAGAATGAACGTTCTCCGATGACCACCATCGTAACGGCAGTTGCATCAAGTTCATTCACAACATCTTCTGTATCGATGTATAATATTCTTTCTTCCGTCAAATCGTAGTTGAGTTGTGCCGATAAACGGGCGTTTCCCTCTTTCAGTATGACATATCCTTTTTCAAATTGTGAAAAAAGAAACATTTTCACAGAATCGCCATCATCTGCTTTCGCACCGACAAACGAGATTGCGAAGAGGAATGAAGTAGAAATAAAAATCAATATTTTTCTCATGGCATTATGCGTTTACATAAAAAAATTTACTGCGTGTTCACAAAATTAATTAACCTTTATTAATGAAAGTCCTAATAAAAGGCTTAATAGAAGGAAAGAAATGTAAGAATTTTGCTCGAAACTCAAGAAATTATTTGTTCGAACGAATAATTGTAATTTACTCTAAGTAAAATTTGGTAATGTTTCACAAAAGAGTCATAGGTTGTTTTAGCTAAGCCGTTTTTTCCCATTTTAACCAATGCTTTGCATTTGAGTTTCAATGCGTCGTCGTTTAACGTATCATGGATTAACAATGTGTCTGCCAAATAAATAAGTTCGGCAGGTGAAAAAACAGGTTCATTCTGTTCGCTGATATTGGTCAGTAAATCAATCAGTTCGTTTGTAAAATTCGATTTAAAAATATCCACCCATTCGATTTGCACATTCGGTAACAGCTCGCCGAACGACACAATATTCAGCAACTTCATTATTTCGTCCTTGTTCCATCTGTTTTTTCTCTTTATCCCTTGTATTAACCGGAGCGCCTCACGATAGTCGCAATAGATTTCATCGCCCAACTTTACCACCCAATACGAATTAAAACTTTCAATATTTATGGCGCCAACATTTTCGAATACTTGGCGTATTTTAGACATCATTACCGAACGATTGTTTTTGGCGCTGTCATGGGTTTTATCCGGCCATAAAGTATCTTCGAGTTTCACGGACGAGATTCCTTTGCCTTCTTCTTTAAGGGTGTTCAATAGAATTATCAGGAATAATTGCTTCGATATAGGCGAAAATTCGCCGGTAACATCATTGCCGTTTTTGTCTTTTACCTGAAAGCCTCCAAAAAGGAAAATAGCCTGTTCTTTCTTCCGTTCGTTAATTTGCTTGACTTCTTTAAGTTCTTTGTCGAGCAGTTTATTAAAATGATCGTTATCTATCTCATTATTAATTTTTTTCTTCTTTCGTAAAAATCGGTAAGCAATCATTGCTACAATCAGCAACAAAACAGATATTCCGATTTTTAAGGAATTCATACTGCTTTCATTATCAACTAATTGATTTATATATGTTTCAGAAACAGGCGGATAAGACAGCCTATAAATAGACGCCGACGATAATGAATCGGTAGGCAAAGACGAATAAGTAATGGCATATAACTCTCCGGTTTCCTGATTTTGAAATAAATCGGCGTAAGATAATATATCGTTGAAATAAAAAGGAATACTGTTTGAAACTATCTCATATTCAGGTTTTTGCAAAGAAAATTTTGTGAGAAAAAGCGAAGTTTCATACTGATTTTGCGGAAAACAGAGGGCATAAAAACAGTTATTAATGGTATCCACTATCATGGAATTTGAGACAACAAAATGATTGACAGACGGTTTTATCTCCCAAAGTTTGCTTACGCTTAAATCGGGCAGATTTACTTGATATAAATCGTAATAATTTTGAGGTGATAAAAACTGCAAACCGCTGTTACTTCCATAGCCTCCAAAAAGGATAATTCGTTTTTCATCAATAACCCCCAATCCACTTAAATAGCGCGGAGCGATGGTCGATTTCTCGTTGTTATGGTATTGTAAACGTTCCCATTTTCCGGTTTCAAAAGAATATTTATTAACAATATTTTTATATTTATGCTGTCCGTATCCTCCGAATAAATACAAGCAATTTTCTTTCCGCGAAACAAACCGGTTATGATGCCAGTATTCATCGCCAAATTCTCTTATATTGGTATTACTCCATGATTTATTTTTAAAATCGTATGCCGCTATATCCCGGGGTTCCATATTATAGAAACAATAGGAGTAGTAAGTACTATCCAATGGATTATAAATCATCTGATTGGGTCCTCTGCTATGAATAAATCCGGATGTATTCGGGGTATTGTCCAGTTTGTGAGTATTCAGGTTGTAAATATAAAAATTCTTTCTGTCGGCAACCGCAATCGTTTTTTCATCGGGATTGTACGCAATTTGAGGATTTATTAAAGTCTTAAAACTGATTTCTTTATTCCAAAAAGCATGATCGTCTAACAGCCATTGGGGGTTTTCGACTTTAGCAAACGAATTTTTCAGTTCGTCATAAACGCCGCCTTTGGCGTGTTTGGATAGTTTCCAATAGTAAATCGCATCGCCCCTGACATTGTGGATACGAATATCTTTGATGATTATTTTTGGAACGTCGCTCGTTTGAAACAGAGGATAATCGCATCGCCCGAAAATAATGTTTACATTCTTGAAATCTTTTAATGATGAAACCACGGGAGAAAATGTCTTTTCCCCGATGGCGATATTCAATAAATTATTTTTTATATCCAATTGTATGGAAAAGGGCAAAGGATAAAATGCGGAAAAATTATTGCTTGTTTCCGATAATGAACATTCAACCAAGACCTGATCTTCAGAATATACTACATTTATTTTATCCGGATCAATTAAAAAGTCTATGTGATGACCATTCTCTCCGATAATGCGAAAAATATATCCAAAATTATATTCGGGCGCAGATTGAAAAAGCACATTGAAAGACAACGAGAAACCATTGGAAAATGCAAAAGCCTTCGAAGGCGACAAGTTTAAACTTGTCCGCTTTTCTTGCACTACTTCAAACGAACTAAATTCAAGCCCGTATCTCAAATTTTGTGCAATAACAGATAGCGTATTAATTATCAAAAGACAAAAAACGATCTTTATTTTAAATGTGTCTTTCATATTGCAAAGATATAATTTTCTTTAAAAAATCAAGGCAACTGCTCTAAAAATTAATGTTTTTTAGCGATTAATTATAAATCATCTTTTTTGAATTCCTCTGATTTTTCAGATTGCCGCTATCTTTAATGACACTCATCCTTGCAAACCGACAAGCAAAACCATCCGGCGTATTGATTTTCAACCGAATGCTTCGTTTGTCGGTTCACAAGGATAACGCAAATGCTCTTGGAAAACAAGCCCCGTTATTTATTTTACCTGATCAAAAATATTCCGGTTCGAATAAGTCGAATTTTCAACGGGAATCACTCGGATTATCACGGTGGATACCCGGTTCTGCGTTGCATCTGCTCCAAGATAGACAGGTGGCAGCTTGACTCCGCCAACGCCTTGCATCGCTTCGTCCCCGCCCAGATATTTTGATGTATTCCAAACGCCATTGATAAAATAACCTTCGCGAATCGTGCCGTAACTTATCCCGGTCAGGGATTCTTTTTTGGAACGAAAAGAGATATCGACTCCGTTCCCCGAAACTAAAAATTCATCGTCCGATAAACGGATAACCAAACCATATCCGGGATAGGGATAATTATAATTCATGAACATTTCATAATCGCCGAAATCTATTTTACCGCGCTTACTTTCCTGTTGCATAAATCCACGCATGTTGCCTGTACCCTGATGTTTTACAATCAACGGCGTCAGGTTATTCAAGACCCGGTAGGCGTCTTTTAAGGGATGATTTTCGTCATACGCCGGGTTGTCAATAGCAAAAGGGGAAAAACCAAGCGCATTGAACTCGCCCAATGTATAAAACGCTTTTGCGGGACCGCTCCACTTTTCGCCGCGCCAAAGAGCCACAGCTTCCGGAACGAATATCGGATTGCCGTTTCGGTCAAATTCCTTTAACTTGGACCCATAATCATCATTGTAATTATCCGGCGCAATAAAATCTACGGAAGGAGCCGCCAATTGATAAATATCCAACATGCGAGCGTTAGGGCCTCCGCTGGGATAGTTACCGGGGACAGGATCTTTGGGATAAATTGTCCAAGCATTGACATATAGCGGTATCGGATAGGCTTTCTTGCCTTCGGCGGCTACTTGATTGATAAACGTTGCATAATACCATCCCATAAACAATTCATCAGCAAGGTTATGACTTTCGTTTCCAAACAATTCAAGCCAATTGCCCCTGCTTTTTTTACCTCTGGCTTTCCACTGTTCAATGATTTCCGGCAGAATTTGTTTTTCGTTTTTTTGAAGATATTCTATCAGAGGAACGGGAACTTCTTTTGTAAACAATGTTTCTGCCTGTAACGAACGATCTCGGCTATCACCCAGCAATCCGACTTCGTTTTCAATTTGAACCATGAGAACGGTACGTTCTTCGCTATCTATTTTTTTTATGTATTTCATCATGGCTCCGAAAGCTTTTGCATCCGCTTTCGCCAACTCGTCTGAGAAATTTGAGAGGAAAGGCCGATTTTCCCCGTTTTTTGTCTGCATACGGGGAAAACGTTTCGTATCGCGCATCACCCAGTGGGGCGCATATCCAGATGAACCGTTTTTCCAACTGCCAAACCAAAGAAAGATTAGTTTAATATCTTGTTTCCTTGCTTCTTTTATAAGTCCAACGACAATGGAAAAATCGTATTGTCCTTCTTCCGGTTCTATCTGCTCCCAGGAAACGGGAAGCAGGAGGGTGTTCAGGTTGAGTTTTTTTAATTTTTCCCACTGGGGCGCCATGCTTTCCAGCGTAGATGCGCTGGAATTCATGACTTCGCCGGCTAACATGATAAATGGTTTGCCATCCGCTATCAGTTGCATCACTCCCTGATGATTCTGCTCCAAGCGGGGAATTTCTTTTGCGGATAATACGCTTATAGAAAGAAATATGGACAGTATCAAGAAAAATTGTTTTCCATTCATCTCACTTTTTTTAATTCATTTCTGTAATTTATTGACTATGCATTAAAATTTATTCAACTTAACGGATTTTCCCGGTTTTACACGGACGGTTTCTGTTTTTTCCTTATATCTTACCGGAACAGATTCTGCTCCGTTGATATTCTTTATTTCGGCGGAAACCAATTTTCCGTCTTTCCAATCCATACTGACTTCATATCCGCCGCGAGCGCGGAGGCCGGTAACGGATCCTGTTTGCCATGTTTCGGCCAAGGCGGGAAGCAATATGATTTCCCCTGTATGACTTTGGATCAATGATTCGGCTATACCGGCAGTATATCCGAAGGTAGCGTCGATCTGGTTATTGCGACCATCCCGATGCAGGTTGTTCGCTACGCTTTTGGCTCCGGCAGTAATTAGCGGAGCGGTTTTGTCGCCCCGTTCAAGCCGCGACCACATGCAAATATCCCAGGAAGCCGGAAATCCGCCGCCGATACGCCTTCCATCCATCCAGTGTCGGGTAGCTTCGACCAATGGAGCGTCGTTTGCACGTCGGAGCTGGATGGATTTTCCCGGGAAAAACGGGAAGTTGGCCGAGAAATTATGTCCGCCCGGTCCGTTTTCAAAGTCTTCGACCCATTCCTGTAAATTGCCCAGACGGTTTATTTTGTATGGGGGAAGTTTTTCCAACGCTTCCTGCAGTTGGGTGCGGAAAGCAGCGTCTTCGCCCAAAATTTCACTGAATTGAATTGCATAGGGAAACAGTTCGCGCAGGATACCGACATCCATGGTTGGAGCGGGAGAAACGTAACCGGTTTTCTTTACATTGCCGTCCATATACTGGAAGCCATGTTCGGGCGACATGGAGAATGGGGTTACCTGATATCCGAGCCGGGGATGTTCGACCAAAAGATTAAGCAGAAACTCGGCGGATCCTTTTACCACGGGATAATATTTTTTCAAAAATTCGATATCCCGGCTGTAATTGTAGTGTTCACAAATATGTAATGCCAGCCAGGCGCCGCCTACCGGCCACATTCCAAAGCGGGAGGCATCGACCGGAGCAGATCCTCTCCAAAGGTCGGTATTATGATGAGTTACCCAACCTTTGTCTATGCCGTAATAGACTTTGGCCGTTTTATGACCGGTTTCCGATAAATCCTGAACCATATCGAAGAGCGGTTGCGCACATTCGGCAAGGTTGGTTACTTCGGCCGGCCAGTAATTCATTTGAATATTGATGTTTATCGTATATTTACTGCCCCAGGGAGGAAGTAAATCCTGATTCCAGATACCTTGCAAGTTAGCGGCCTGTCCTCCTGCACGGCTGGCGGACGCCAGCGCGTAACGGCCAAATTGGAAAACAAGCGCTTCGAGGGTAATATCTTTTTCGCCGGCTTTAAGGGCAATGATCCGCCGGTTGATCGGCTGGGTCTGCATTTCCGTCCGGTCATTGGCCAGGGTGAGATGAACCCTTCCCATCAGGCTGCTGAAATCTTTGACATGGGTTTGGCGTAAATCTTCGTATTTTTTCCCGGCAATGGCAGCGAGCGTTTTGGCTGTCCGTTCGGCAGGATCGGCGCCGACGTCGGTGTATTTAACGTAACTTGTAGCTGCCGAGAGAATGAATGTAACGGCATTGGCGCCGCCGATTTCGATTTTTTCACCGGAAACCTCGACCGTACCGCCTTCGGCGGCAGCTTTCAGTACGGTTTCAAACCGCAATCCTTTTCCATTGGATCCGGCTATCAACCAGTTCCAACTGTTGGCTTCGGGATTCGGATTTTTCCATGTGCCGTCAATAATTAACTCTCCCTGTCCACCGGCAGTAATGGCGTCGGTAAATGCGGTTTTTATGCTTGCCTGCATATTCAGACAATTTTTCTTATCGGTCGAAACCCGCACAACCATCACCTTGTCGGGATAAGAAACAAAGGTTTCCCGCCGATAGGTAACGCCTCCCGACTGGTAGGTAACGGAGGCGATTCCGGTTTCCATGTCCAGTTCGCGGCGATAATTCGAAACATTTGCCGTATCCACATCGGGAAAATCGAGCAACAGGTCGCCCAGCGGCTGGTATGCCTGTTGAGCGGCAGGAATTCCATAGAAATTTTTGTCAATAAAATCGCCCGTTTCGGCATATTTGCCGGCAAAAATCTGCGCTTTAATGTATTCAAAATGGGAACCGGCATTCGGATCGTCGTAATCATGAGGTTCGCCCGACCAAAAACTGGATTCATTCAATGCGATACGTTCCTGTCCGGTTTTTCCAAACACCATGCCGGCCATTAACCCGTTGCCGACGGGAGAGGCGTCCAGCCATTGCTCAGCCGGCCGGTCATACCACAATACCATATCGCCCCGCAATTTGTTTTTTCCTGCCTGACAGGACGGCATAACTATGAAAAACAGGGCTGTCGTCACCGTTACTGCAATTGTTTTCAAAAAATTTGTTTTCATGCTATTCATTATTAATTGGAATTTTCAACAAATAATCCTGATTTCCTCCGGCAAAACATTATTTGCCTGACATTTACTGCTCGTTATATGTTTAACCGGACGTTTGTGATTTTTATTTTTTAATACTGCAAAGTTAAAATTATCACAAAACGAATGGCTTAAAAAATCAATTAATAAATTTTTTTTTTGTATTAAGTCTGATATTAATTGTTTTGTTAATAACAGGCGGTTAAGTTTGTACGTCTATCTGAATAATTTTTCATCGTGAAAATTCATTAATTGTTATTCTTAATTTTTCAATAATATGAAACAAATCGTTTTTTTCTTGTTTTTTGTGTCTTCTGCCGTATTCGGACAGAACAATCCGTTCATTAAACATATTTATACGGCAGATCCTTCGGCGCATGTTTGGTCGGATGGCAGACTGTATGTTTATGCTTCTCACGACATTGATCCGCCGCGCGGTTGCGACCTGATGGATGAATATCATGTTTTTTCAACCAGCGATATGGTTAATTGGGTTGATCATGGCGAAATCTTGCGTGCCAGCCAAGTTCCCTGGGGCGAACCGCTCAGAAATAACGCCAAACTCATGTGGGCGCCCGACTGCGCATACAAAAACGGTAAATACTATTTCTATTTTCCGCATCCGAACAAAGATCCCTGGGGTAGAAACTGGAAAATCGGAGTTGCCGTAAGCGATAAACCCGCTTCAGGATTCAAAGTACTTGATCATCCGATGCTCGGACTGCCCGAAAGCGGCCAGATCGACCCTTGCGTATTTGTGGATACCGACGGTAAAGCCTACTTTTATTACGGCGGCGGCGGCAAATGTTTCGGCGCCAGGATGAAAGACAATATGTACGAAATCGACGGGGAACTGATACAGATGGAAGGCCTGGTAGATTTTCACGAAGCGACTTGGGTACATAAAAGGAACGGGATTTATTATCTTTCCTATTCCGACAATCACGACGAGGGGAATGATAAGGAAGGCGTCGCCGGCGATAACCGGATGAGGTATGCCACCAGCAAAAGTCCCCTGGGACCTTGGGAATATAAGGGAATCTACATGGATCCGACCGACAGCTATACCAATCACGGTTCTATCGTGGAATATAAGGGTCAATGGTATGCTTTTTACCATAACAGCGAACTATCGAAGCAAAACGGCAAATTCAACGACTGGACACGTTCCGTCTGCGTCGATAAACTGTATTACAATCCCGACGGTACCATCAAAAAAGTAAATCAAACCGACGGCCGGTTAAAAGCGGGCACGGCAAAGATAGACATTTCGCCAACCAACCTCGCCAATAACCGTACCGTTCACGATCCGCTGTATGCGCGAAGTTTGATTTTGCAAATACAGGATACCCGTATCGCTTTTCTCTCACTCGATTTGGGAGGATACACCAATCCGGCGCTGCTCAACAAGCTCAAAAAAGATTATGATTTGGACGAACTGTATTTCTGCCCTTCGCACACCCATTCGGGAGCGACCGACCGGAATACTATCGAAGAAAAACTGACGGCCATCATCCAAGAAGCGTCCGACAATCTGTTCGAAGCCAAATTATCGGGAGGAAACCGCCCTACCCCGCAATTGACGTTCAACCGGCTGATTATCCGCGACGATGGCCATGCTCGCGAAGCCTGGTACGCCGATCCGGAAGAGCATTTCCGCTACCTGAACAAGGAACGGATTCCGTTCGGACCGGTTGATCCCTCTGTCGGAGTAATCCGCATTGACGACGCCAAGGGCAATCCTCGTGTCCTGATCATGAATTTTGCCTGCCATCCGGACGCTCTGGTAGATGTGCGATCCGTAGTTTCGGCAGATTACGTAGGCTATGCCACAAAATATGTCGAAAACGCTTTCGACAACAAGATAAATTGCCTGTTTGTACAAGGCGGAGCCGGTAACCAGTGCTCGCTCTTCAAAACGCCCACCGACGGATCCGAACCTGAAAAGTTTTTCGATATGGTCGGACGAATGGGAAAACTGCTTGGCATAGAAGCCGTCGCATTAGCAAAAGAACTCTATCCCAATCCTCATGAAAAACCAGGTATCCTGTTGAAAACCGACTCATTAGATTTACCCAGCCGTTTCGAAAAAGATGTAGCAAGAATCCATTTTTCAACCATCCTGATCAATGATAAATACGCAATTGCCACTTTCCCCGGCGAACCGTTCATTAAATTCCAACTCGACTGGAAACGGGAAATAGGTCCTTACGCTGTGCCTTTCTTCTTCGGTTATGCCTGGAACGGCGGTCAATGGCCAACCTATGTACCCGACGTCCGCTCGGCGGCTTTAGGCGGTTATGGAGCCGACTGGGGACCGGTTCGCGCGCCGGGTGGAGGCGAAGCCGTTATGACAAAACATTTGAATAACTATTACGTAATCAAAGACCTTATGCGCACGACACAAGGTCCCGGCGATCATCGTCTCGACGACGGTACCATTATTTGGAAACCCGATTGGCAAAAATAATTAAAATTTAATAATAAATAATTCTACAAAAATGAAAACAGCAAAGATAATTTTTTCGATAATGGTCTTCTTTCTGGCATCCGCTCCGGCAATAGCCCAAAGAAACGTAACCATCAAACCTTTCCCCGAATCGCCCGACGTGGTTTCCGTTCTGGATTTCGGAGCCAAAGGCGACGGAAAAACCGACGATACGCAAGCCTTCCAAAAAGCGCTTGATTCTTTTGGAACACAAGGGGGAACCGTTTATGCTCCCAGAGGAACTTACTATTTCAAAGGAAGCCTGAACCTGCCGCAAGCGGTTACGCTGAAAGGCGCATTTGAATCGGTTCCTTCTCACAACGGTATCCGTAATGCCGGTTTGCCGAAACCGGGCGACGATGGCACTACCTTCTTAGTAACCGGAGGACAGGGCAACGAACAGGCTACTCCTTTCATCACGCTTAATACAAACAGTACTTTACGCGGGGTTTTAATGTACTGGCCTACGCAAGATCCCGAAAAAGTTCCCGAAGCTTTTCCCTGGGCAATTGCTATGAGAGGAAAAAATCCGGCTGTACTTGATGTTGAATTACTTAATCCCTACAATGCTATCGACGCTTCAAAAAACGAGCGCGCCTTGATTCGCAATATCACCGGACAACCGCTGAGACGGGGCATCTTCGTCGATGGAATTTACGACATCGGCCGCATCGAAAACGTACACTGGAATCCTTGGTGGAGTATGAAACCCGCCTTGTTCAACTGGCAAAAAGAAAACGGCGAAGCATTTATTTTTGAACGTACCGACTGGCATTATGTACTGAATACTTTTTGCTACGGCTACAAAGTGGGCTACAAATTCGGAGCAAGTTCCGGAGGTACGGGAGCTTGTAACGGTAATTTCCTCGGTATCGGAGCCGACGCCTGCCACAATTCGATTTTGGTTGAACAAAGCGCCTCTTTCGGGCTTCTCATTACTAACGGCGAATTTGTTGCAATGAACGGCGAAGACCCGACCATGGTGGTTGTAACAAACTTTAACCGCGGAAATGTTCGCTTTGTAAATTGCGCTTTCTGGGGGCCTTGCAATCAGAACGCCAAAATTGACGGCCGCGGAACCGTTGGATTCTCCGACTGTATTTTCGTTCAATGGGACAGGAACAAAGAAAACAGGGCAGCTATTCAGGCTGTCGGAGGCTCTCTGCTCGTTCGCGGATGCGACTTCGGAAGCTTGGCGCCCCAGGTTTCTATCGGGGAAAATGTTCAAAAAGCTATTGTTTCGGAAAACACAATGCGCGGTAAGGTAATTATCGACAACAAAGGTAAAAACACTTACATACAGGGGAACCTCGGAACGGAGCAATAAACGCTCCCCAACGACCGTTATGTTATTGCGATTGGATAATTTACACAAATTTAACTCAACACGAATAAACAATACCATAATTAATTAATTATTTATTTATGAACAGATTACTTTTATTATCAACTCTTGTGTTTCTATGCGTCAATGCAAGCGCCCAGAAATACGATTCGTATAAAGGCCTGGTTATGGCAGGTTATCAAGGCTGGTTCAGTTGTCCCGGCGACGGTTCCGACCGCGGCTGGTATCACTACTGCGGACGGGACGGTTTATTCCAACCTGGAATCTGTACCATCGACATGTGGCCCGACGTTTCGGAATACCCGAAAACCTATAAAACCGCATTTACATTCGCCGACGGAAGTCCTGCCTACGTGATGAGCGAATACGATGAATCGACGGTAGCAACTCATTTCCGCTGGATGAAGGAATATGGTATCGACGGCGTTTTTGTACAACGTTTTGTGGCCGAAATCAAACGTCCTCAAAGTTACAATCAACTGAACAAGGTGTGGCAATCGGCCATCGGCGCCGCAAATGCTAACGGCCGCGCCATCAGCATCATGTACGACCTCAGCGGTATGGTTCCGGGCGATGAACAGTTAGTCCTCAGCGACATAGACGCTATCGCCGCTAAATATGACCTCCGGGAGCGAAAAAAGAATCCGTCTTACCTTCATCATAACGGTAAACCTTTGGTTGCCGTTTGGGGCGTCGGATTCAACGACCGCCGCCGGTATGGTTTCAAGGAAGCGGAAATCATCATTGATGCGCTCATCCAACGGGGATTCAGCATCCTCATCGGCGTTCCGACCTATTGGCGCGAGTTTGGCAACGATACAATGAACGATCCCGAACTACATCGCCTCATCAAAAAATGTGACATCGTTATGCCTTGGTTCGTAGGACGTTACAACGAAGAAGGTTTCCCGCCTTTTGAAAAATTGGTGAAAGACGATATTGCCTGGTGCAAGACAAACAAGGTCGATTATGCGCCGCTGGCTTTCCCTGGTTTTTCGTGGGTAAACATGAATAAAAATTCCCGTCCGATTCCTCGCAATCGCGGCAGTTTCTATTGGAGGCAACTATCGAGCCACATTGCCAATGGAGCAGAAATGATTTATTTGGCCATGTTTGATGAAATCGACGAAGGAACTGCCATTTTCAAATGTGCAACCAACGTTCCCGTCGGCGAAAGTTTTTTCCTGCCTCTCGATGCGGATTTAGGAAACGATTATTATCTTTTCCTGGCAGGCTCGGCCGGTAAAATACTGAAAAAGGAATTGCCGCTGACGACAACTGTTCCGACAAGATAACATAAAAAAAATCAGTATCATGAATTTATTATTTCAAAAAAATCTGAATACCTGGGGAAAACGGTTTTTGGTTTTCCTGTCTATCATCCTTTTCGCCGGATTTTCAAGCCATGCGCAATCATTTACCGGAGAAAAAACATCGTGGCACGGTTTCGATCGTTACGATTTTGTCATTAACGAAAAAACGCTGCAAATCAAGCCGGTAAAAGCGACGCAACGCGAAGGTAACGGCGTAGCTAATCCTGAAAAAGGAACCAGACGCTGCATTATAGTTGTTCCGAAACAGGCTGCGAAAGGAAATCCCTGGTCGTGGCGCGGTTGCTATTGGGATCATCAGCCTCAGGCCGAAATAGAACTCCTGAAAAGGGGATTCCATATTGCTTTCATCACTACCGATCCCGATGAAACATGGGACGTCTGGTACAAGTTCCTGACCGAAGAACACGGTCTATCGCCCCGCCCGGCATTCATCGGCATGAGTCGGGGCGGCGCCAATGCTTTCACCTGGGGAACCGGTCATCCCGACAAAGTTTCAGCCATCTGTGCCGACAATCCGGGTCTTTCACAAAAAAGTTTGATGAGCATGGATTTACTTGCGGCAAATGATGTTCCCCTCTTGAATATCTGCGGAAGCATCGACCCGATACTGAACAATACTTATTCCATACAAGGCATTTACCACGGAAACGGAGGACGCATGTCGGTTCTTATCAAAGACGGTTCGGCGCACCATCCTCACAGCCTGCAAAATCCCAATGTTATTGCCGATTTTATTGAGCAAAGTTTTAAGGAAACTCCAGCGGAAAAACCGGCTTTTGTACCCGAAAGATTCAAACGCACTCATTTTTACAGCACAACGCCGCGTTATGCCTATGCCAAGGACGAAAAATTATGGATTACATCGTGGGGACCCTATTTCACAGGAAACTACCAGAGGTACGCCTTTTCGCTGCAAGGCGTGGAAGGCTCCGTTACGGTCATTACGCCCCAACAGGCAGCCCAAGGCAATCCGTGGATTTTCCGTTGCCAGCAACAGGACGGCCATTCGGCAGTCGATTTGGAACTTCTGGCACGCGGATTCCATATCGTGGTAGCGCCCGTACCTTACAATGCAGACGGGCCTCTGTTCAACCAATGGACCAGTGTTTATAACTATTTGACGGAAAAAGGATTTTCACAAAAACCGATCCTGGCAGGAAGCGGAGCCGCCACCGGAGAAGTCTATGCCTGGGCTATTGAAAACCCTGATAAAGTTTCGGGAATTTACGGCGAAAATCCCATTCTGCGGTCGTCGCTTGCAAAAATTCAACCTTTGGATAATCTGAAACCGCTGGCTACCGCGAAAATACCTATACTGCACGCTTGCGGAAGCCTCGATCCGAATCTCAAATCGCAAACAAACGAAGTAAAAAAACGCTATTCGGGAAAAATGACCGTTATTCTTGATGCGGGAAGAGCGCATTACCCGATGGAACCGAACGACCCGCAAAAAATAGCAGGATTGATTGAAAATATGATAAATAATTCCAGATAAAATGAAAAAATCATCCATTCTTACCGTACTCGCAGTTTTATTTGTAAACATCTGTATCGCACAGAACAACCCTTTTGTCAGAGATTTATACGTCGCCGATCCTTCGGCGCACGTTTGGGTGGACGGACGATTGTACGTCTATCCGTCTCATGATGTTGACCCGCCGCGCGGTTGCGATTTGATGGATCGCTATCACGTCTATTCTACCGACGACATGACGAACTGGACGGATCACGGCGAAATCCTCAACTCCTCGCAAGCGCCTTGGGGACGCAAGGAAGGCGGTTTTATGTGGGCGCCCGATTGCGCCTACAAAAACGGCGTTTACTATTTTTATTTTCCCCATCCGAGCGGAACTGATTGGAACAATACCTGGAAAATCGGAGTGGCTACCAGCAAAAGCCCCGTCAGCGATTTCAAGGTTCAAGGGTATTTTGCCAATATCGATTCGTTTGCCATGATCGATCCCTGCGTATTTGTCGATACCGACAAACAGGCTTACTTCTATTATGGCGGAGGAGGAAAATGCAAAGGCGGAAAACTGAAAGACAATATGGTGGAATTGGATGGCAATTTACAGGACATGACCGGTTTGGACGATTTCCATGAAGCCGCCTGGGTATTCAATCGTCAGGGAAAGTATTACTTGATGTATGCCGATAATTTCCGGGGACATAACCGCCTGCAATACGCCGTGAGCAACCATCCGCTGGGACCCTGGACGTCAAAAGGAGTGATTTTAGACCCCGTAAGCTCGGATACCAGCCACGGCTCTATCGTGGAATACCGGGGCGAATGGTATCTTTTCTACCATACTTGCGACATTTCGGGACAGGGAAACCTTCGTTCGATTTGTTATGATAAGCTCTATTTTAATCCCGACGGAACGATTCGGAAAGTCAAACAAACGCAGAATCTGCCGGCAAGCCTCCGGAAAAATGCCATTTCCGCCAACTGGTCGGATCGCGCGGTTTTCGACGGAGAAAACGGAACGGTTCCGGTCGGCAAAAACTTGCTTTGGTATCGTCAACCGGCCAAAGTTTGGGAAGAAGCCCTTCCGATTGCCAACGGACGCTTAGGCGCTATGGTTTTCGGCGGCGTTGCCGACGAACGCATCCAGTTGAATGAAAATACGCTCTGGGACGGTCGTCCTCTCGATCCCAACAATCCGGAAGGATTGAAAGCGCTGCCGGAAGTACAACGCCTTTTATTCGAAAATAAAAACAACGAAGCCGTAAAATTAGCCGAACAAACGATGATGGGAAATCCTAACCGGGTGAAATCGTATCAAACGCTGGGCGAATTATGGTTCGATACGCCCGAAGTTGCGGTCGGAAACTATATTCGCCGCCTCGACCTGTCCACCGGAATAACGACGGTTCAGTATTCTTCGGGCGGCGTAAATTATACCCGCGAATATTTTGCTTCGGCGCCGGACAATGTAATAGTGGTCCGCATTACCGCCGACCGGAAACAGAAAATAAATCTCTCGCTGACCTTGCGCCGGGAACGGGACGCTCGCGCCCTGCCGGTTCCTTCCGATCCGAATTCCCTGCTCCTGAGCGGGAGAATTTCGCAGGGGAACAGGGGCGGAAGAGAGCAATCGGCAGCCGGCAACCGGACGGCGTGGAAAGGCTTGGATTTTGCGGCGCAAGTGAAAGCGGTTGCAGAAAACGGTAGCGTTACGGTTGACAGCGATCCGTTTTCCCATACCAACCGGTTGACGGTGGAAAGCGCCGACGCGCTTACGCTTTATATTACCGGCGCAACCGATTATCCCGGCATGGAGAATCTGGCAAAAGGCGTCGTTGCGTTTTCCGGCGACCCGAAGAAAAAATGCGAAGAAACCCTTGCCAAAGCGATTTCGCTATCGTATAAATCCTTGAAATCGGCTCATATTGCCGACCATCAAAACTTTTTCAACCGGGTATCGCTCGATTTGGGAACGGTTCCGGCGGCAATCGAGGCGCTTCCTACCGACGAAAGGCTTGCCTTAGCGCGCAAAACAGGCTATCCGGACTTGGGGTTGGTGGAAACTTATTTCCAGTTCGGACGTTATTTGCTGATCGGTTCGTCTCGCCCCGGCGGAATGCCCGCCAATTTACAGGGTCTTTGGTGCTGGCAGTTGAACGCTCCCTGGAACGCTGATTTTCATACCAATATCAATTTACAGATGAATTATTGGCCGGCCGAAATCGCTAATCTTTCGGAACTTCATACCCCGCTTTTCGATCTGATCGACATGCTCGTCAAACCCGGCGAGAAATCGGCAAAAACTATTTACGGCGCCCGTGGATGGGTAGTTCACCACCTGACCGACGCCTGGGGCTTTACCGCTCCGGCCGACGGCCCGCAAGGTATCTGGCCGATGGGATCGGCCTGGCTCGCGCTGCATCCCTGGGAACATTATGTTTTTACCGGCGATACGGCGTTCCTCGCCCAACGCGGATACCCGATAATGAAAGGCGCCGCTCGGTTTATTCTGGATTTTCTGGTCGATGCGCCGGCCGGAACGGCTTATGCGGGAAAGCGGGTTACCAATCCGTCGTATTCGCCGGAAAACTCGTTTATTCTTCCTAACGGCGAACATTCGGTTTTTACTTACGGCGCTACTATGGATTTGGAAATTATTCATAACCTGCTCACAAACTGTATTGCCGCAAGCAAAGCGCTAAATACGGACAAGGATTTTCGGGCGGAATGTGAAAAAACGCTGAAACGGTTACCCGCTATCCAAATCAGCAAGACAAGCGGACGGATTCTCGAATGGGCGGAAGATTATCAGGAAGTCGAGCCTCGCCACCGCCACACGTCCCATCTTTTCGGGCTTCATCCGGGCAATCAGATCACCGCGGCAGGTACGCCCGCGCTGGCCGAAGCGGCACGCAAAACGCTCATTGCCCGCGGAGACGACGGCACCGGTTGGGGACTCGCCTGGAAAATCAATATGTGGAACCGGCTTCACGACGGCGATCACGCCTACCAGTTGCTTTCTGTCCTGCTTAGCCGCAAAACCTTGCCGAATTTGTTCGACGACCACCCGCCTTTCCAGATCGACGGAAACTTCGGCGCCACGGCCGCCATCGCCGAAATGCTCTTGCAAAGTCAGTTACAGACTCGCGACGGCCGGTTCGAAATCCAGTTGCTTCCTGCATTGCCGGCGGCTTTTGCATCGGGTTCGGTTAAAGGATTGCGCGCCCGGGGCGGTTATGAAATCAATATCGACTGGAAAGACGGAAAATTAGTTTCTGCCGAAATAAAGAACATTAACGGGAAAAAATCGCTTCCCGTCCGCTATAAAAACTCGGTAAAAACCGTTTCCGTTTTGCCCGGAGCATCCGTCCTGATTCCGGCGGAAGCGTTCTGAACTTCTCTCTGCATAAGAGGCTGTGTCAAAAGTAACAGAACCGTCATTGCAAGGGCGTTTCGCTCGAAGCAATCCATTGATAATTAATAATCTGGTTTGTTTCCTGCTTCGTTCCGTGTAGTTCGCAATGACGAAAAATCGACCTTTTGACACACCCTCTTGGGCGTTATATCTCCCGTTTTGAATATTTCTTCGATCACGCTCAAAGGCTAAAAGCGACAATCCGACTGGGAGTATTTCAATCAATTGATTACTTAATTTTCATGCTTTTGCAGGAAATTTTTATCTATCTATGTGAAGTATGAAAAATTTCATTTATATTTGTGAAAAATTTTCAATTGTATTATCATGGAAAATATCCGATCCTTTCGCGGTTTCGTAGCCTTGTATGTGGACGGTTTCAAACACCTCACCTGGGGCAAACCTTTGTGGGTATTGATTTTCATTAAGCTATTTATCCTGTTTGCCGTACTCAAAGCGTTTTTCTTTCCCAATATCCTTAACAGCCGTTTCAAAACCGAGCAAGAAAAAAGCAATTATGTTTTTGAAGAGTTAATGGAAAAACAGCATACAAACAAAAAATCTATTACCAATGAGTCAAACTGATTTACTTTTAGTCGATTGGTCGCGGGCGCAATTTGCCCTGACGGCCATTTATCATTGGGTCTTCGTACCGTTGACGCTGGGTTTGGGGTTGATTATGTCGATCATGGAAACCCTTTATTACCGTACAAAAAACGAAAAATGGAAACGAACTACCCAATTTTGGATGAAACTGTTCGGGATCAATTTTGCCGTAGGCGTAGCTACGGGCATTATCCTGGAATTTGAATTTGGCACCAACTGGTCGAATTACAGTTGGTTTGTGGGCGATATTTTCGGCGCGCCTTTGGCCATCGAAGGTATTTTTGCTTTTTTCATGGAAGCAACGTTTATCGCCGTCATGTATTTCGGGTGGAACAAAGTAAGTCCCCGTTTTCACCTGGCGTCCACGTGGCTAACGGTGGGCGGCGCCACGCTTTCCGCTTTATTTATACTGATAGCGAATGCGTGGATGCAGTATCCGGCCGGCATGCACTTCAATCCGGATACCGTGCGCGGGGAAATGAGCGATTTTTGGGCAATCGTATTCTCGCCGGTCGCCATCAATAAATTCTTACACACCGTTCTGTCGTCATGGACGTTGGGAGCCGCATTTGTAATCGGTATCAGTTCCTGGTTTTTGCTCAAGAAACGCGAGAAAGTATTTTCCTTAGACAGTATCAAAGTGGCTTCGATCGTCGGCGTAGCAGGGATTTTGCTTTCGTGGTGGACGGGCGACGGTTCGGCGCATCAGGTAGCGCAAAAGCAACCGATGAAATTGGCGGCTATGGAAGGCCTTTACGAAGGCGGCTATGGCGTGGACTTGGTAGGGTTTGGTATTCTTACGCCCGGCAAGCAGTATAATGATGATAAAGATCCGTTTATTGTCGATATTCCGATTCCGAAAATGTTGTCATTCCTGGCTGTACGGGATTTCAACGGATACGTGCCGGGCATCCGCGATATTATCAAGGGCGGTTATGATACGCCCGACGGCAAAGCGCTCTCCGTCGAAGAAAAAATGGCGAAAGGCCGCCTCGCTTTCGATGCGCTGAAGAAATACAAAGAAGCCAAACGCGCCAATCAACCGGAATTACAGGCCGAAAGCTGGAAACGGCTCGACGAAAACATCAAGTATTTCGGATATGCTTATTTCGATTCGCCGGACGATGCGATTCCTCCGATACCGCTGGTCTTTTACGCTTTCCGGGTAATGGTCATTTTAGGCGGTTATTTTCTGTTGTTTTTTGCGGCGATAGCCGTTTGGGCATTCAGAAATAAATTCGATAACAAGCGTTGGATCCAGTGGATTGCTTTACTTTCTATCCCCTTGGCATATCTCGCTTCGCAGGCCGGTTGGGTCGTAGCTGAAGTAGGACGTCAGCCTTGGGCGATTCAAGATCTTCTTCCCGTATCGGCGGCGGTTTCCGATATAGAAACCTCGTCGGTACAAATCACATTTTTCATCTTTCTGGCGTTATTTACTGCTTTTCTGGTGGCCGAAATCGGTATCATGATAAAGCAAATCAAAATAGGGCCGGATAAAAATTAAACAGTTATGGAATCATTTTATCAACATTATTGGTGGTTTTTGATTGCCTTGTTGGGAGGCATCTTGGTTTTTCTGTTGTTTGTACAAGGCGGCCAATCGCTGATTTATGCCTTGGGAAGGAAAAAAGAAGAAGATTTGAGCCTCCTGGTCGGTTCGCTGAGTAAAAAATGGGAATTGACTTTTACAACCTTGGTTACGTTCGGAGCGGGCTTTTTCGCATCGTTCCCGCTGTTCTATTCAACCAGTTTCGGCGGCGCCTACTGGGTTTGGATGCTGATTTTATTTAGTTTTGTGATTCAAGCCGTTTCTTACGAATTTATTTTCAAAAAAGGAAATTTGCTGGGTAATAATACTTACAAAGCGTTTCTGTTCCTGAATGGATTGTTGGGGCCGATTTTGCTGGGAGCGGCTGTTTCGACCCTGTTTTACGGCGCTGAATTTATAGTGAACAAGGATAATTTAACGACTGTTCATCCGGTGATTTCTTCGTGGCAAAACCCGTGGCACGGTTTGGAAGCGGTGGCCAATCCTTGGAATGTGATTTTGGGATTAGCCATTTTCTTTCTGGCGCGTTGTTTGGGTAGTTTGTATTTTATCAACCAGATCGACCGGGACGGTATCCGGAAACAATCGCAAAAACAGTTATTGATCAATGCTATCGGCTTTTTGGTCGCTTTCCTGCCGTATTTAATCCGGTTATTGTTGAAACAAGGAATGACCGAAGATCCGGTTACAAAAGTTATCAGTATCGAATCTTTCAAATACTGGCACAATTTAATAGCCATGCCCTGGGCGTTGATCATTTTACTAATCGGAGTTGTATTAGTGCTTTACGGATTCGGTCGAAGCGTTTTTGACGGCAAATTCACAAAAGGAATCTGGTTTGCGGGAACGGGAACGATTTTGGTAGTTACCACTCTCTTGCTGATAGCTGGTTACAATCATACAGTCTATTATCCCTCATTGTCGGATATGCAAAGTTCGCTGACGATTACCAACAGCAGTTCAAGTTTGGTTACGTTAAAGGCAATGTCGATTGTATCCTTGTTTATACCGGTGGTTATCGCTTACATCTGGTATGTATGGCGGGCGTTGGACAAGAAATAACGCTTTCAAAAAGTACAAGACAAATGGATTCCCCAAGCTCCCTCGCTGTAGCTGGGGAAGAGGAGCGTATGAGTCTTTTTTCTACTTTTACCGACGACTTCCTGCAACCGGGGATACGCCCAGTAAACGATTTTTGTAGATAAAATACCGACTCCCGCGCCGGCGATGACGTCGCTTACCCAGTGCCTGTTGTTGTAAACACGGGATACTCCAATAAGCGACGCCATGCCGTATCCGCCTACGCTTATCCAAATCGATTGATCTTTGTATTCCTGATGCAGAAATTCCGCCGCAACAAAAGCCCTTGAAGTATGTCCCGAAGGAAAAGATTGGCGATCCGAATAGTCGGGTCGCTCGCGGGCGATCATCCGTTTTGTTCCTTCCGCCATTCCGACATTGAGCAGGTTACTAAGCGCATACAAAATAGCCATATCTATGGTTTTGTGAGCGCTCGGCATTCCGCCTATTTTCAGTCCGAAAGCAGCGACCGCCGGGGAATATGTCATATAATCGTCCCAATGTTGGTTCCACAGCGCATTCTTTGCAATCAGATGATCCCGAACGGAATAATCCAGATTTCGAACACCATTGTCGCCCAGCGAGATAACGCCATACGCAATCAAGGCGGAAGGGAGGACGATCCCAACAATTTTTTCTGTTTGCTTACATGAAATACTGTCGTTTTTCTGTGCATATCCGAAAGAATAGGAAAAAATCATTAAAACAACCGCTATATAAACGTTCAATTTTTTCATATAGATATCTTTTTGAAAACACAAAGATAGCTTAATTTTTGATATCTTTGCCCAAGTATTGTAGAAATCAACGGATATGAAACAGGGGAAAATTTCATTAAAAAAACGCATATTGAGCTTCAAATATGCTTTTAACGGGCTAAAAATTATGTTCCGGGAAGAACCGAATGCCCAAATACATCTTTTCATAACATTGTGCGTTTTGATAGCGGGATTTGCGTTCCGAATTTCCGGCAACGAATGGATAGCCGTCCTTCTCTGCATCGGTTGGACGCTTTCGTTGGAAGCCGTTAACTCCGCTGTGGAAAATCTCGCAGATTTTGTTTCGCCGGACAAACATGAAATCATTAAGAAAGTCAAAGATTTAGCGGCAGGGGCTGTGGGGATGGGGGCGCTTGTTTCTGCGTTTGTCGGATTGATTGTCTTTGGACCTAAAATCGTTAAAATATTGACAAATTGTTTTTAGTTTCCGGAAAAAATCACTACCTTTGCGCGCCGCAAAAATCGAGGTGTAGCGCAGTCCGGTTAGCGCACCTGCTTTGGGAGCAGGGGGTCGTGGGTTCGAATCCCGCTACCTCGACAATTCATCCAACGTAATATGCTGGACTATATTCAAGGAGAAATTGTTGAACTGACGCCCGCTTCGGTCGTTATCGAAACCGGCGGCTTGGGTTACATCGCTCATATTTCATTAAACGCCTATTCCGCGCTTTCCGGAGTCAAACATTGCCGGTTATTTGTGTATGAAGCCATTCGGGAAGACGCTCATCAGTTGTTTGGGTTTGTCGAAAAACGCGAACGCGACTTGTTTCTGCTGTTGATTTCCGTTTCGGGCGTAGGCGCCAATACGGCGCGTATGGTACTGTCGTCGCTGGCGGTATATGAACTGGAAGGCATTATCTCGACCGGAAACGCCTCGGCCTTGAAAACCGTTAAAGGTATTGGCAACAAAACCGCCGAACGGATTATTATCGATCTGAAAGATAAAGTGAAACCCGGCGCCGGCCCGGCCGAACCGACCGAAACCACGGCGGCGCAATCGGAAGTGGCCAAAGAAGCCATCTCGGCGCTGACTATGCTGGGCTTCAATCAACCGGCTTCGCAAAAAACAGTGAGCAAGATTGTCAGAGATAATCCTAATCTAACGGTAGAGCAGATAATCAAAAACGCTTTAAAAATCCTTTAACGGTAACTTTCTTCCGCTAAGCGGCATACCGTATCTAAAACTTGCATCAGCTCGATAGAAAATTGCAGCGGCAGGTTCGGACTTTCCGTCAATCCCTGGTCTAAACACGCCATTACTTCCGCCGCTTCGTAATTGTAGCCGTTGCCTACCGAAGGAGTAGGAATTTCCGTTTCTTCCCCTTCGTTGAGCGTTACCGACAGACGGGTCGGAATATGGAACATCCGGTGTAATTTCAGATATCCGCCCTCGCCGTACAAACGAGCTTCGTTGCTGAGATTCATTTCAAAAGAAGAAACCAACAGACTGATTTCCTTTCCCGGATGCTTAAGCAGGATGGAAGTCGTCCAATCGGTTCCCGTAGGCGCAGGTACCGATGTTACTTTTATTTCGACCGGCACGCCGAATAAATACAGGGCGGTAAACAGGGGATAAATCCCGATATCAGGAACCGAACCGCCTCCCAGTTCCGGATTATAGACTCGGCGCTCCGGATCGAACGGAGCAATGAATCCGAAATCGCATTGCAACAGCAAAGGTTTACCGATGGTTCCCTGCTGCATTTCCGCTTTGAATTGCATCATGCTGGGCAGAAAACGGCTCCATAACGCTTCCATTAAAAAAACGTTTTTTTCCCGCGCTTGGGCGACCATTTGCTGTACCTGTTCCGGATTGGAAGCAAACGGTTTCTCGCACAAAACGGCTTTTCCGGCTTCCAGACACATAATCGTATGTTTGAAATGCAGGTTATTGGTGGTGGAAATATAAACAATATCCACCGCCGGGTCGGCCAGCATCTCTTCGTAAGACCCATAGGCCTTTTCAAACCCATGTCTTTCCCTGAATGTTTCGGCACGTTCCCGCGAGCGGGCGGCGATGGCGTAACATTTGGCGTTAGATAATTCCTTCAGGCCGGCGGCAAATTGGTTGGCAATGCGCCCTGCGCCTATAATTCCCCAATTATACGTTGTTTCCATGTCGTTTTTATTTACTATTTTTGTATCGATTTTTTTTAAGTTGCAAATATAAAGAAAAATATTGGAATACGATTCCCTGTGTCTGCCATTTTGAACCATATTCTTCAGCTGGCATATTATTTGACAATAAAAAAGATAACTAAAATTAAAAAAGAAGGACAACAATCATGAAGAAGAACTTTTCAAGTACGGTAAAAGAAATTCTGATGTTCAGTCGGGAAGAAGCCGGCCGCCTGCATAATCCCAACGTGGGCGTCGAACATATCCTTTTGGGGATATTGCGGAACAATCGGAACGACGCTCTTGCCATCATTCAATTCCTGGGCGTGGACGCCGACGAGTTGAAACAAACCTTGGACAAGGAAATGTACCGGGAAGGCAATTATATTTCTGAAAATCAATTAACTATCGATAAAAGCGTAGAACATCTGCTCCGCTTGAGTTTGCTGGAATCCCTCGGCTTGAACAGCGAGGAAACCGATACCGAACACCTGCTGCTGGCAATGCTGAAAGATTCCCATTCCCTGGCATACCGGATTCTGACCGCTTACGAGATCGATTACCAGCGGGTGTATAACACAATTGTGGAACGGAAAGGAATTAATAAATCCCAATCGATTCCGCAAATGGGCGCCACGTTCTCGGAAGAAGACGATGAAGAAGACGATCAGTTCTCCGCCTCCCGGAAAAAAGAAGTTACCCGCAACAGTTCAAACGCGAAAAACAGCGATACGCCGGTCATTGACAACTTTGGAACCGATTTGACGCGCGCGGCGGAAGAAAACCGCCTGGATCCGATTGTCGGCCGTGAAAAAGAGATCGACCGTCTGGCGCAAATCCTGAGCCGCCGTAAAAAAAATAATCCCGTTCTGATCGGAGAACCCGGAGTAGGAAAATCCGCCATTGTGGAAGGCTTAGCTTCCCGCATCGTTCAGCGGAAAGTATCGCGCGTGCTGTTCGACAAACGGGTGATCAACTTGGATATGGCCTCGATTGTGGCCGGCACTAAATACCGCGGACAGTTTGAGGAACGAATCAAGGCGATTTTGAATGAATTGGCCAAAAATCCGAACATCATCTTGTTTATCGACGAAATCCATACGATTGTCGGAGCCGGCGGCGCGAGCGGATCGATGGATGCCGCCAATATGCTGAAACCCGCTTTGGCGCGGGGCGAAATCCAATGTATCGGCGCAACCACGCTGGACGAATACCGGAAAAATATCGAAAAAGACGGCGCGTTGGAACGCCGTTTCCAAAAGGTAATCGTCGATCCGACCACCGCCGAAGAGACCCGCCGGATTCTGGAAAACATCAAACCGAAATACGAAGACCATCACAATGTGATTTATACGGAAGAAGCCCTGGATCTGTGCGTGAAGCTGACCGACCGCTACATCAGCGACCGGAATTTCCCGGACAAAGCCATTGATGCGCTGGACGAAGCCGGTTCGCGGATGCATATTTCAAATATCGTCGTTCCGAAAATTATCGAAGACCTGGAAGCCCAGATCGAAGTCCTCAAACAACAGAAATCGCAGGCCGTGAAGTCGAAGAATTAAGAACTGGCCGCCAGTTTCCGCGAAAAAGGTCGCGAATTGGAACTGCAACTGGAATCAGACCAAATCATATGGGAAAAAGAATTGCAACAAAAGCGCCAAATTGTGGACGGCGATACGGTGG
>JAITAH010000121.1 GCA_031284225.1 Dysgonamonadaceae bacterium
GGCTATATTGTTGCCGCGGTGGATGGACGGGGAACCGGCGCCCGCGGGGAAGCGTTCCGAAAATGTACCTACTTGAAATTGGGCGTATTGGAATCGGACGATCAGATTGCCGCCGCCCGGTATCTGGGAAAACAATCGTACATCGATTCCGAACGAATAGCTATCTGGGGCTGGAGTTATGGCGGATTTAATACCTTAATGAGCATGAGCCGGGGAAACGGCGTGTTCAGAGCCGGCATCGCCATCGCGCCCGTAACCGATTGGCGGTATTACGATTCGGTGTATGCCGAACGATTCATGCAAACGCCGAACGAAAATTTTACGAATTACGACCTCTGCTCTCCCATTCAATTAGCCGGTCAGTTGCAGGGAAACCTGTTGCTTATTCACGGAACGTCCGATGATAATGTGCATTTTCAAAACACCCTGGATTATTCGGCAGCGCTGGTAAAAGCCGGGAAAAACTTCGATATGCAGGTTTATTCCAATAAAAACCATAGCTTAACGGGCGCTCCGACACGACAACATGTATATACGCGAATCATTGATTTTTTACAAAAGAATAACTGATGGAGCGCTTACGTAAACCGGAATGGCTGCGCGTGAATTGGGGAAATAACGCTGATTTTGCGGCTACCGGTACCGTCATCAAAAAACACGGCTTGCATACGATTTGCGAAAGCGGACGATGCCCCAATCTGGGAGAATGTTGGAATCGCCGGACGGCCACATTCCTGATTGGCGGCGATATATGCACCCGTTCCTGTAAATTCTGTAACACCCGTTCCGGAAAACCGTCTGCCTTGGATGCCGACGAACCTCGGAAAGTAGCGGAATCAATCCGGTTGCTGGGTATCCGTCATGCCGTTATTACGTCGGTTGACCGGGACGATCTTCCGGATGCGGGCGCTTCTCATTGGGCGGCCACCCTTCGGAAGGTCCGGGAAGTCAATGCCGGGATTACCATTGAAGCGCTGGCGCCCGATTTCCGCGGTCGTCCCGAATGTATGGAACAAGTCATACAAGCGCGTCCGGATATTCTTTCGCACAACATCGAAACGGTACGCCGCTTGACGCCGCTGGTGCGAAGCGTGGCGCGTTATGAAGTGAGTCTGGCCGTATTGAAACAAATCGCCGCCGCCGGTATCCCCGCTAAATCGGGCTTGATGCTGGGACTGGGAGAAACCGAAGACGAGGTGATCGAAACCCTGCTGGATTTACGGGCGGCCGGCTGCAGTTTGCTTTCCATCGGACAATATTTGCAGCCCTCCCGCAAGAATATTCCGGTAAGCGCGTATATCTCGCCCGAAATGTTTGAACGGTACCGCGAAAAGGCCTTGTCCCTGCAATTCGTTCATGTCGAGAGTGGCCCGTTGGTACGATCGTCCTATCATTCGGCCGATTTTCTTAACCGGGACAAATTGGGATAATTGTTGCTTTTGTCTAACGTCTATTTTCACCGGTCTGGTATAATATCAATTATTTTGTAACTTTGTAGCGAATACAAGAGGCAATTTAATACATTCCAAGATGGCAAATACACAATATCATCCTGAAAATAACCCGCAATACAAGGGATTAACCGTGAATGAAGGCGTTGTTTCTCCGCCCACGGTAAATCCTTACTTTCAGGCCAAAAAGAAACGCCGGAGCTTTACGGGGGCCGAATATACCGAACAAATACGGAAAGGAAACATCACGGTTTTGAGTCAGGCCGTTACGCTGGTCGAAAGTCAGAAGCCAGAACATCAGGCTATGGCTCAGGAAGTGATCGAAAAGTGTTTGCCTTTCTCAGGACAGTCTGTCCGTATCGGTATTACCGGGGTACCGGGCGCCGGAAAATCTACTTCGATAGATGCGTTCGGAATGCATCTGATTCACGATCGGCAAAAAAAACTGGCCGTATTGGCCATCGATCCCAGCAGCGAACGGTCGAAAGGCAGTATCCTGGGCGATAAGACGCGGATGGAAGAACTTGCGCGCGAAACGAATGCCTTTGTCCGTCCGTCGCCCTCAGCCGGATCGTTGGGCGGGGTAGCGCGGAAAACACGGGAAACGATTATCCTCTGCGAAGCCGCCGGATTTGATACTGTTTTTGTCGAAACCGTTGGCGTGGGGCAATCCGAAACCGCCGTTCATTCCATGGTCGATTTCTTTTTGCTGATTCAACTGGCCGGCACCGGCGATGAGTTGCAGGGCATCAAACGGGGCATTATGGAAATGGCAGATGGTATTATCGTAAACAAAGCGGACGGAAATAACATCGACAAAGCGAATCTGGCGGCGGCGCAATACCGCAATGCGCTGCATTTGTTTCCCTTGCCTCCCTCCGGCTGGAGTCCGAAAGTGATGACTTATTCGGGGTATTACAAAACCGGCATTCGGGAAATATGGGACATGGTGTATGAATATATCCGTTTCACGAAAGACAATGGCTTTTTCGATTCCCGTCGCCATTCGCAAGCCAAATACTGGATGTACGAAAGCATCAACGAACAGTT
>JAITAH010000033.1 GCA_031284225.1 Dysgonamonadaceae bacterium
GCCAAGCGTACCCCGGAATATATAAAACAAAAAATGCTGGAAGGAAAATCGATTATCGCACTGGTCGATGACGAGTTTGCCGGTTTTTGCTACATCGAAAGTTGGGGAAACAAGCAATATGTAGCCAATTCGGGTTTGATTGTCGTAGAAAAATTCCGGGGACAAGGCTTGGCAAAAGCCATCAAAAAACGATCGTTCGCTTTGTCGAGGGAAAAATATCCCGATGCCAAATTATTCGGATTAACTTCGGGCGCCGCCGTCATGAAAATCAACACGGAACTGGGTTATGTGCCGGTTACTTTCGCCCAACTGACGGACGACGAATCGTTTTGGCGCGGTTGCCAAGGATGCGTCAATTACGACATTTTGCAACGCACCGACCGGCGATACTGTATTTGCACCGCCATGCTGTACGACCCGAAAGAACACGAATTGACCGGTTTTGCAGGAATCAATATAAATAATCTCCCATGAAGCGCACTGCGCAATGGGGCAATTAAACACCATAGAAAATGAGCAAACAAAAAGTAGTCTTAGCGTATAGCGGAGGATTGGATACTTCCTTCTGCGCTATGTACCTTTCCCAAGAGTTAGGATATGAAGTATATACCGCGCTGGCTAACACCGGCGGTTTTTCGGCGGAAGATTTGAAACGGGTGGAAGAACGTGCCTATCGCCTCGGCGCCATTCGGCACGTAACGCTCGATATTACGCAGGAATATTACGCCAAAAGTATCAAATACATGGTTTTCGGCAATGTGCTGCGCAATGGAACTTATCCCATTTCGGTGAGTTCGGAGCGTATTTTTCAAGCCTTGGCGATTATCCGGTACGCCAAAGAAATCGGCGCCGATTTTGTCGCTCACGGCAGCACCGGAGCCGGTAACGACCAAGTGCGCTTCGACTTGACGTTCGATGTGCTGGCGCCGGAAATCGGCATCATCACTCCGACCCGCGACCGGATGCTGACGCGCGAATATGAAATCAATTATTTGAAAGAACACGGGTTTGAAGCGGATTTCACCAAAATGGAATATTCCATCAATAAAGGCTTGTGGGGCACGAGCATCGGCGGAAAAGAAACGCTGAAGTCCGAACAAACTTTGCCCGAAGAAGCCTATCCGTCGCAATTGCAGGAAACGGGCGAAGAATGGCTGAAAATTTCGTTCTCCGAAGGCGAAATCTCGGCCGTGAATGGCGAGAATTATACCGATAAAGTCAAAGCTATTCAGGAAATTGAAAAAATAGCTTCCCGTTATGCCATCGGTCGCGATATGCACATCGGCGATACCATTATCGGCATCAAAGGCCGCGTGGGATTTGAAGCCGCCGCGCCAATGGTGATTATCAATGCGCATAAAATGCTGGAAAAACATACGTTGACCAAGTGGCAACAGTATTGGAAAGATCAGGTGGGCACTTGGTATGGCATGTTCCTCCACGAAGCTCAATACCTCGAACCGGTCATGCGCGACATCGAAGCGTTCCTGCAAAGTTCGCAACAAAATGTAACGGGAACGGTTACCGTTCGCCTGCAACCCTATCATTATGCATTAGTGGGCGTAGAAAGCGATTTCGACCTGATGAAAACCGATTTCGGCGAATACGGCGAAATCAATAAGGCTTGGACGCCGCAAGACGCCAAGGGTTTTACAAAAATCACCGCTATCCCAACCAAGATTTTTTATGCAGTACAGAAAAGAAACGGGAAATAGGTATGCAAACGTTCAAAGAAATAACGCTGGGATGAACGGGTATTGAAGTCTTATGCAAATCGAAAAACAAAATACAGACTATCAACAGTTAGTATCGCAGATTTCCGATATTTTCGTGCAAGGGCAAAGGCAGTCGGTGGTTGCGGTAAATGCTCATTTGGTTACAACGTATTGGAAAGTAGGACAATATATTGTCGAATACGAACAAAAGGGAAATGACAGTCAATCAGTTGTCGCAAAATACAAACTCTATCTTCCGGACAAAGAAGATTTTAAAAAGATTATTCATTTTCAGGAGCAACCATAGATGAACACAAAATACCTCCTCATTGGCGCCGGCGGCGTAGGCGGAAGCATCGCCGCTTTTCTCGGTTTGGCCGGCAAAGACCTGACTTGCATCGCCCGCGGTACCCATCTCGAAGCCATTCAACAACGGGGATTGCATCTGATTTCCGATCTTCGGGGCGAACATACGGTGCGTGTAAAAGCTTGCACCGGTGAAGAATACAACGAAAAAGCCGATGTAATAATCGTCTGTGTAAAAGGATACTCCCTCGAGGCAATCGCTCCCGTGCTGAAAAAAGCCGCACACCCCGAAACTATCATCCTTCCCGTTCTGAACGGATTCGGCTATGGCGAACGTATCCGGACGATGACCGGTTTGCGCAACGTCCTCGACGGCTGTATTTACATCGTCGCCTACATCTCCCAACCGGGCGAAGTCGTACAAATGGGCGAAGTCTTCCGCTTGATTTTTGGGGCGCCCGCCGGGCTTAACGTTCCCTCCGAACGCCTGCAAGCTATTCAGGCCGATTTGCAGGAAAGCGGCATCCGAACCATTCTTTCCGACGATATTCGCCGAGATACGTTCATCAAATGGTCGTTCATCTCGGCCATGGCCTGCACAGGAGCGTATTTCGACGTGCCGATGGGCGCTCTCCAAACGCCCGGACCCGAACGGGAAATGTTCGCCGGACTGTCCGACGAAAGCACCGTCGTCGGCCGGAAACTCGGCATCCCGATTCCCGGCAATCAAACGGAAAAGAACCTGAAAATCATTGACGCTCTGGCGCCCGAAAGCACCGCCTCGATGCAGAAAGATCTCGAAAAAGGCCATCCATCGGAAATCGACGAACTGCTGTTCAGTATGATTGATTGGGCGGCAAAAACCGGAATCGAAGTCCCTGTATATCAAAAAGCGGCAAATAAATTCAGCATACAAATATGAAAACGATCCGAACAGGAATTATCGGCGGAGCAGGCTACACGGCGGGCGAACTGCTTCGTTTGCTCATCCATCACCCGCAGGTAGAAATTACGTTTGTGCACAGCGCCAGCAACGCCGGCCGTCGCCTGTCGGACGTTCACGAAGGGCTTATCGGCGAAACCGGACGGTCGTTTTCCGATTCTTTCGATCTGACGGCGATCGACCTCCTCTTCCTCTGCTCCGCACACGGCGGAAGCCGGAAATTTATGGCGGAAAACATTGTTCCTTCATCGCTAAAAATCGTTGATTTATCCATGGATTACCGTCATCGGGCTACCGCCGAGGGCTTTGTTTACGGCTTGCCGGAATTGAACAGGGATGCGATCCGGAACGCCCGTCGCATCGCCAATCCGGGTTGCTTTGCAACGGCTATTCAACTGGCTTTGTTGCCGTTGGCCGACAAACAGGCTTTGAAACAGACAATCCACGTCCATGCCATTACCGGATCGACCGGGGCGGGCGTTCAGCCCTCCGCCACCACGCACTTTTCGTGGCGCGACAACAACGTTTCTGTCTATAAAGCCTTTGAACATCAACATTTAACGGAGATCTGCGAATCGCTCCACTGCCCGTCGCCTCAAATCCGGTTTATCCCGGTACGGGGCAATTTTTCCCGCGGCATTTTCGCTTCGGCCTATACCGAAAGCGACTGGTCGCTGGAAGAAGCCGTTGCGGTTTATCGCGATTTTTACCGGTCCGCCGCGTTTACCGTTCTTTCCGATACGAATATCGACCTGAAACAGGTTGTTAACACCAATAAATGCGTGCTGTACCTCGAAAAACACGGAAATCTGTTGCTGATTTTGTCGGTCATCGACAATCTGCTGAAAGGCGCTTCGGGGCAGGCGGTGCAAAACATGAACCTGATGTTCGGATTGGACGAAAAAACCGGTTTGCGACTGAAAGCCAGCGGATTTTAACTGCGCCGGGCGCTAATAAATTAAATAATCGAATGAAGCTGTTTCAGAAATCAGGAATCGCCACCACGACGAAAGCAAATCCCTAAGCAATCCGTTGATTTACAAGCATTCCGGATGACTTCACTTCGTTCGCAATTTGCGGTCGCGATATTCAGAAGCAGGAAAAATCATATCACTAACGGTCATCGTAAGACCACGCCTCTGGGTAGCGTTTATATCCTGAATCCAAGGCGTACTACCCCCTTTCTGTCTCTGCAACTGAAAGCCCAATCAAAGAACCCCACTTGAATCTAACGCTCTGTTTATACTGTTCCGAAACTCTTGACGCATAATCCGGATACATAAGGACTAATATATCATCAAACGTAAGTTTGTTTCCATCAATCATCGCCGGAGGGCGGCAGCGCCACATTTGGTATATTAGTTGATATCTTTCTTAAAGACACAATCTATTACAAAATATTTTACAATATGCGCCGGCAAACAGGATCAATCAAAGAGAACGGAACCATCCTTAAAAGTAAGCAGACCGTTGAAAAAGAAGAGATAAAAAAGAAAAAGAATTATGTGGGTCCGAAAGTGGAAGTCCATCGAGTGATTTTAGAAGAAGGACTAATGGTCAAAAGCAGTTATCGTGCGAATGGTGCAAGGATCAAGAAAGATAAAAAGGCATGAAACTCATATTTCGACGCAAGATTACTCCAGTTCTACCACCGTAATTCCGGTTCCCCCCAACTGAACATGCTCGTCCTGAAACTGCCGGACGCCGGGAACGTTTTTCAGATAATCGCGGATAATTTGCCGCAAAGCGCCCGTTCCGGTGCCGTGCAGGATACGTATCCGTCCGGCGTTGCACTGAATGGCGTCGTCGATATAATAAGTAATGGCTTGTAAGGCTTCATCGGCCCGCAATCCCCGCAGGTCGATTTCCTGTTTGAAGCGAAGTTTTTTTTCCGACAAAGCGTCGGCGCTGTTGGCAAGAATGATTTGCGATGGAGGAGTTTTCCATTTCAGCGGCTTCCGGTCGGTTTTTTCTAACTGGTCGAGTTTAGTAGAAGTTTTGAGCGTGCCGAAAGCGACAATCACATTTTTTCCTTTCACTTCGAGCACTTCGCCCGCCGTTTGTTGTCCTTTGATTCGGACGGTATCGCCCACCTGTATCTCCTGATCCTTACCGGTTATTCTCTGCGCGGGCGGCTTGGAATTTTTGTTCTTCAAAGGAGGCCGACGGGCGGGGGTGGTCATCCCATTGCTTTCGACGGATGGCTGTAATGATTGCTTGAACTTTTCCAACGTTTTCCGGGCGGCCAGCGTTTTTTCTTTTTCGGCCTGCGCCTCTTTGATTTCCCGGATGGTTCGCTCGATTTGCGCATTGGCGTCGGCCAACAAGCGTTCGGCGCCGGCTTTGGCTTGCCGTTCCCATTCCTTGTGCCGGCTTTCGATGGAAGCCAGATCGGTTTGATACTGTTCGACCAGTTCTTCCAATCGTTTTTCCTGTTGGCGGATGTGTTGGCGTTTCGATTCCCAATAGCGTTTATCGCGGACAATATCCTGCAAATACTTGTCCATGGCGATGTAATCTTTCCCGACGATTTCGGACGCTTCGGCAATCACATCTTCGGGCAATCCGATTTTCCGGGCAATTTCGATGGCAAACGAAGAACCCGGATTGCCGGTAGAAAGTTGAAACAAAGGTTGCATCTCGTGTCGGTCGTAGAGCATGGCGCCGTTTACGATGCCCTCATGATCTTCGGCGTAAGTTTTCAGATTTTGGTAATGCGTGGTGATAATTCCGAAACATCGTTTGTCGTTGAAACGATGCAACAAAGCTTCCGCGATAGCGCCGCCGATAAGCGGCTCGGTGCCGCCGCCGAATTCGTCAATCAAAATGAGCGAGGAAGGGTGGGCGTTTTTGACCATGAACTTCATGTTGGTCAGGTGGGAGCTGTAAGTGCTCAAATCGTTTTCGATGGATTGTTCGTCGCCGATATCCAGAAAAATATCGTTGAAAATTCCGGTTTTCGAGCGTTCGCTCAAAGGAATCAGCAAGCCCGTTTGCAGCATGTACTGTAACAGTCCGGCCGTTTTCAATAAAACGGATTTTCCGCCGGCATTGGGACCGGAAATGACTAATATTCGTTGTGTTTCAGTCAATTCGATGTCCAACGGGACCACCGGTTTGTTTTGCTTTTGATGCGAAAGATAGAGTAGCGGATGAATGGCACGTATCCAGTCGATTTGCGGTTGATTTTCGACGACGGGAAGAATGGCGTTGACGTCCAATGCAAACAGCGCTTTGGCGCGGATAAAATCAATGTCGGCCAGAAAGCGGTAGGAATGGAAGATTTCCGGGATTTCGGGCCGGATTTGTTGTGTGAAAGCCGTCAGTATCCGGACGATTTCCCGTTTTTCCTCGCTTTCTAATTCGCGGATTTTATTATTGGCTTCCACCACTTCGGCCGGTTCGATAAAAACCGTTTTTCCGGTAGCCGATTCGTCGTGGACAATCCCTTTCAGTTTTCGTTTGAAAGACGGGGAAACCGGAATCATTAAACGGCCGTCGCGCAGAGTAGGGGTTACGTCTTTATCGACCCATCCTTCCGATTGGGCGCTTCGCAAAATACGGTTTAGCGTTTTGGAGATACCGCCGGCCGTCTGTGTCAGTTGCCGGCGAATATCATTCAATTCCGGCGAAGCGCTGTCTTTGACTTTGCCGAATTTGTCCAGAATAGCGTCGATCCGTTTGGTGATTGAGGGAAAAGCAACCACCTCGGCCGCCAGCGCTTGCAGGTGAGGATAGGCGTCGCTTTCCGTTTCCTGTTTGCGTTGGAAGAACCGCAAGATTTCGTTAATCGTTTCCAGCGATCGGCGAATGTCGAACAGTTCTTTTTCGATTAAGTACGTTCCTTCAATCCGGATTTTCTTCAGCGAATCGCGGACGTCGTAAAAATGGTCGGAAGGAAAAGCGTCTTCTTCCCGGAGGATACGGGTAAATTCGTACGTTTGATAAAGCTGCTTTCTAATTGCCGGATAATCGGCAGAAAAAGTCATCGCCTCCGCTTTTTCTTCGCCCAACGGGGAAAGACAACGTACCGCTACCCGTTCCCGGATTTTATCGAAACCTATTTTTTGTTCAAAGTTTTGAGGGTAAATCATTGGCGAAAAGATAACATCCCGGCTTTCAAAGCCCTTAAATTCATTTCCACCACCGTTTCCCCTTTTTTTCCGAAAATCCGTCGTATCCCGTTTTCCAATTTGGAAAATTCGATGGGAAGGTAAGGCGCGGCGGCTCCCAACAGTACGATATTGCCCGAACGGGGCGCCCCCAAATCCTTCGCGATCTGTTCGACATTCAGGATGATTTTGTGAGGCAGAATTTGGTAAGCGCTCATCACTTCCGCCATTTCCGGATAATGGAGAATGTTTTCAAACGGTTCGGAATGTGTTATTACCCAACCGTCTTTTTTCAAATAGGGCAGATAGCGCAAGGCTTCCATCGGTTCGAGCGAGAGGATGACATCGGCTTGCCCCAGCGGAATTAAATCCGAAGCCACCGGCCGGTCGCTGATGCGCAAATGCGATTGTACATCGCCGCCCCGCTGACTCATGCCGTGAACTTCGGCCTGTTTCATGAAAAGACCGTCTTCCAGAGCGGCTTCCCCAATAACGGCGGCTACGGAAAGAATACCTTGGCCGCCTACGCCGGCTAATATAATATCTGTTTTCATACGTTTTTCACTGTTTATTCAATTTTGCCTTTCTTGCGTGCGTTTGGATACATTCCCGGCAGGGCACGATGACGGAAACGCCCGGATATTCGATTTCCCGGCGGATCATCGCTTTCATTTCCTCATAATTTTTTTTCAGCGGAACAATGCCTTGCAAATGGTCGGGATGAACGCCGATGCCCTGACAAATGGCGTGGATGCGTCCCGTTGCAGCCGAATCCTGTCCGCCGGTCATTCCGGTCGTTTCGTTATCGGAAATGATAATCAACACATTGGCGTTGGCGTTGACGCAATCCAATAATCCCGTCATGCCCGAATGGGTAAACGTGGAATCGCCGATCACGGCCACCGAAGGGAAAACGCCCGCTTCCGAAGCGCCTTTCGCCATCGTAATCGAAGCGCCCATGTCGATGCAGGAATGAATGGCATGAAAAGGCGGCAAAGCGCCTAAAGTGTAGCATCCGATATCGCTGAACACTTGCGCGCCGGGATATTCTTTCAGTACATCGTTCAATGCCTGATAGACGTCGCGGTGTCCGCACCCGGCACACAAAGCGGGCGGACGATTGACAAGGATTCCGGGCGCCGGATAATGGGAAACGACTTCCAGCCCCAACGCTTTTCGGACGCTGTCGGGCGTCAATTCACCTTCCCGGGATAAGGTGCCATCCAATCGGCCGTGGATTTTCAATCCGACGCCTAAATACCCTTTCAGTTGTTCTTCCACTACAGGGAAACCATCTTCCAGTACTAAAATTTCCCGACAACTTTCTACCAGTTGCATTAATTGTTTTTTCGGCAGCGGATATTGACTGATTTTCAATACGGGATGTTCAAAACCATCGGGATAATTTTCCTGTAAATAATTGAAAGCGATACCGCAGGCAATAATTCCCAATGGCCGTTCGGAGCCGGTTTGACTCACTGTTTCACAGGAAGTTTCAGGCAAAAACAAGCGGTTGTACAAGGATTTCTCGGAAGCTTCCAGAAATTCGGTTTGCTTGGCCAGCAAAGCTTTATATCTCCTTCGGGCGTTCATCGGAAGCAACACATAGCGCGAAGGGTCGTTCGGGTCGATGTGCATCGGATTTTGTGGTTGCATTTCGCGGGTTTGAACGCCGGCGCGGGAATGTGCCATCCGGGTAGTGATGCGCAGGAGGATCGGATATCCCCATTTTTCGGAGATTTCAAAACCTTCATACGCCATATCATAAGCCTCTTGCTGGTTGGAAGGTTCAAAGATGGGAAGCAGGGCAAAATGGCCATATACGCGGTTGTCCTGCTCGTTTTGCGAAGAGTGCATCGAAGGGTCGTCGGCCGAAACGACAATCATTCCGCCGTTGACGCCCGACATGGCCGTATTCATAAACGCATCGGCCGCTACGTTCAATCCGACGTGTTTCATACAGGACATCACTCGCTTTCCTGCGTATGACATGCCTAAGGCGGTTTCTACCGCCGTTTTTTCGTTACTGCACCATTTGGAAAAAATGTTCCTTTCCTTAGCCGTAACCGAAGACTGTATGTATTCTGTGATTTCGGTGGAAGGGGTGCCCGGATAGGAATAAACGCCGGACAATCCGGCGTCTATGGCTGCTTGAGCAATGGCTTCGTCGCCTAATAAGAGTTGTTTTTTCATACGGGATTTCATTGAAAATTACAAATTTACATAAAAGTTTTCACATACGCAGACCGATAAAAATTCGGAAACGATTTCGCTTCCCTGCGTAAAAAACACAACTTTCTTATCTTTGAGGAATTAATCTCAAAAACCACTCAATATGAAGAAAGTATGTGGTTTAGATGTGCGCAAAGATAATATATTTTTGTGCAATTTACAATGGAGGAGGTATTCTGAAGTAAAAGAATACGAAAAAACGCCCCATCTGTTGAACATCAAATATGCGTTTTGAAATTCCGGATTTTATACGGCGGTTTTTAACGATCAGGAACACATACCCAACTGGTAAGCGTATCGGCCAAATGAAAATCGTGAGTCTTGTTTTGATAAATATGCGGGCGATACGTTTGGGTTAAAAGAATAGCGATAACAACTAAAAAGAGAGAGATGTAGAGTGCTAATCGTCTTTCTGAAACAGGTTTCATTTGATAACAGAAGCGGAACAAATCTCATTGGTGTCGGTCGGGTAATTTTCCAGTCATTTTTTATCCTTTTTGCAGGGTTTCTTGCCGTAAAGGCACAAAACTTGAGGATTTATACAAGCTTTTTGTCAATATTTGATTGATATACAGTGAGGTGTTGAGATTTTAAGGAGCGACTAAATATGTTATTAGCGTTAAACTTCCAATTTTTTGACGATTCCAACGCACAAAACATGACCACGTGAAGTATAAACATTAAAATCCTACTCTCTTTCGTTCCTCTTTTATTCCCATCATTTCATTTCTAATTTTTTCAAATTGTTTGAGCACATCCAGCGAAATTGTTGGGCGCTGATTTTTGATTACAAATTCCAATGTTTCCATCGAAATTCGCTTTGTATGTTCGCGGATTACTTTTCGCGAAGCTTCGTCAGCAATGAGTTTTATGTCGCCTGAAACATAATTTTCGGTCAATAATGCCAGTTTTTCGTAATCAATACCAAAATCAATCGGTCGGTCTTTGAGATACAATTCAAACATGGCTTGCCGCGCATCAAAATCTGGTGGTGGAATGTAGAAATGTTTTTCTAAGCGACCTGCGCGAAGTATAGCTTTATCAATCAATTGCGGCTTATTAGTTGAACCAATGACAAATACGCCTGAATTGCCGATATTATCCAACTGCGAAAGAAATTCATTAACTTCTGCGCCGTAACTGTGCTGTGTGTTTTCGCGGTCGGGCGTCATAGCGTCCAATTCGTCGAAATAAAGAATTGTCGGCGCATTTTTTCGAGCTTCGTCGAACAGTTTACCGATTTTTTCCTGTGTGCCATGAACATAAATACTGGCAATATCCGAAGCAATGACTTTGATAAAATGATAGCCCGCCTCTTCGGCAAATCGTTCGGCAAAAAAGGTTTTTCCACAGCCCGGAGGTCCGTAAAGCAACATACCATTGGGTAATCCTAAGTTATGGAGGCGGTATTCTTCGGGATTTTGAATTACATCAATTACATCGGTTTGCAACATATCTTTCAATTTCTGCATACCTGCAATGGCGGCAAAACCATTCATCTTTTTTTCTGAACCTTGATTTTTAGGATTTTTTGCACCATTGTCAATTTCAATTTCGCCGTTTAGCGCCTGCAAAAAGTCCTGTGCAGTCTGAAATCGTTGTTCTGGGTTGTTGTGCAAAGCTTTTTGAATGACATTCAAAACGAATTCGTCGAAATCAATAATTTGTCCGGCAATATCGGGAAAACGCAATGATTTTTCACGCTGTTCCGGTAGAGACATTGCATGCAACGTATCTACATGCCATGGCAACAAGCCAAACAACATTTGATACATGACCACTCCAAGCGAAAATAAATCGGATTGCGGAGAAAATACACCCGCCGTAACACATTCATTTGCGACATATTGCAAATTTAAACCAGCTTTGTTATACGCTTTTGACGATTGCAGGAATGAACGCGCATAACCGAAATCAATAATTTTTGCCATCGGAATTTCGGTCGATAAATCCAGCATGATGTTTTGCGGCGTAATCTCATTATGTATAATCGGTTCCGGTAATGTATGCAGATGCGA
>JAITAH010000070.1 GCA_031284225.1 Dysgonamonadaceae bacterium
CTCCGTTATTACCAGCAGGAGATCCCGTATTCGGTGGCGGTGGTGGTCGAAACTTTCGACGAATCGGAGGCCATGATCCACATTCGCGCGGTGATTGTGGTGGAACGGGAATCGCAGAAAGGTATCCTGATCGGAAACCGCGGATTGGCGCTCAAAAAAACCGGTTCGCTGGCGCGAAAGGATATCGAAGAGTTCTTTGAGAAAAAAGTGTTCTTAGAACTCTTCGTCAAGGTCGAAAAAGACTGGCGAAACAGGGACAATCTGTTACGAAGCTTCGGCTATCAGCCGGATTAGTTCATTCGATTTCCTTTCAATCATCTAATTATCACTATTTATATACTATAAATTTTAAAAAGAAGCTTCCCTAAAATCTTTTACTTATTTTTCAGGGAAGCCACGTCAAGCAGATGACAAGCTTTTGAGACAGCCTTAATCTTTCTTAACACATCGGACAGAGCGTCCATTCTGGCGACTGCCGTCGTTACCCGGTTTCACGAAGGTCTTATAAAAATACAGGAAATATGCGTATTCAGACCCATTATCCGATCCACTCCAATAGAGGCCTTGAGTACCAACTTCGCTCAATGTACCGATCGGAACCGGCGATTTCGGATCGCCAACGCGGAAGCCCGACGCGGGGAAAACAGCGCCCCAATAAATACCAAAACCGGAACCGGATGTATAATCAAGCATCTTCTTACCTGCTACATTTAAACCGGTAACCGAATTAAACTTAGCATTATTTGCATTAATATCATCCTTTCCAAGATACCAATCAACCTCATTGGATGGAACGCCCCAAGTATAAGAATTGGCACTCTTACCGCCAAATTCAATCGACGTAGGCATACGATAATTTTGCAGAGTGGCATCTTTAGAAGTTTTACTAATATATTGGCAGATATCCCCCTTGTATGCCTTATACAAATCATCCGTATTGCGAGCGGCATCTATCAAATGAGTACTTTCACGACCACTATTACTAACGGTGTTCTTCATATAAGGAATGCTTGTAAAGTTAGTCCATTTTTTCGATGAAGTTTGTGAACTCCAAGTAGATGAAGTGTAATTCGTTGATTCATAAGTAGGAATATAAATTGTAGCGTTGTTATAATCAATAATTTCAGGCGAAACGCCCACCAACGATCCCCACTGAAAATGAACGCCCTGATAATAATTCTCATTACCCACATATCCGGCCGGCTTAAAGGTCAAATAACCATTGTTAGGATCGTCTTGGGTAGGGCTGCTCTCCCAATAGATATTCGATCCCGCCCAGATGGTTTTCCTGATTTTCACCTGTAACTCATACGATTTGGAAGGAACCAGCGCTTGTGTAAACTTTACGGGATAATCCGACAATCTGTTCTCGGTGTTGCCTTGAATCGTCAAGGAAGTAAGAACGATTCTTGTCGGTCTGTCTCCCGCCGTATAAACAATACTGTAATCATTCGTAACGCTATTTGTCCCTTTTCCTCTCCAATCCTCGGAAAGGCTCTGTGGCGAAGTAGCTGTTCCCTTAACAAGGTCGCCGTCAAATACCGTCAAATCACCTGTGTAATTTGAAGATAGCTTTAGCGCAATATCCGTAATCGTGGGATTTGAACTGCCCGTAACCGTTGCTTTCACCTTCACTCGCGTAAACTTATGACTCAACAATACATTAATCATATTACCGGATTCCTTGATCGTTTCACTCGCCGCTCCCCAAAGCAAATCGAAAGGCGGAGTAACGGTTATGGCAGCATTATAAGCCGGTGGTAAATCATTCGTATTGTACGAATAAACCACAAACGTATATTGGGAACCGATAGTCAGCTTGAATGATTTACCGGTTATCTCGTTTTTAGTCGCATCATAGACGTATTCCTCATCTGTAACGTAATCATCATTCGAATCATAAACTACCACCCGGAATTTCGCGCCATCCACTATATTATCGTAGAGCGCACGGGTCGGCGATACGGATTCCTCTACCAGGGTCGCTTCCATATACCAGTCATTGCCCAAGGCCAATTCTATCACCTCCAATTCTTTTTCCGCGCCTGCTCCGCTACGAGTTACCATTTCATCTTCCGAATAACTCATATTGCCTATCGAAAAGCGTACCTGCGCCGTGTTATCTAAATATTCATCCTTTTCGCACGAACTCAACAAGAATGTCATCGCGCTTAGTAAAAACAATGTGATAATCAAATAACACATGTAACTCCTCATCGACAAGTTGCCGGATATTGTTTTTTCTTTCATTTTCATCATCTTTTATTTTTATTTTTTTTCTTCAACTTTTATCTTTTATCATATACTATCATCCATTTTTTCCTCACAGCAATAGCTGTTAATTCCATGTAATATAAATATCTCCGCCTTCTTCGTAGGTTTTGCCCTCGATTTCATCCGCGCCCCAGGACTGTAGTTGAGGCGATACGCCGGAACCTACGGCATCCGCAATACATCTTTCCAAAACTACCACACGGATTTTAACCGTGGGTGAAACATAAATCTTTTTCTTTTTCTTTTTCTTTTTCATTTCATTTTTATTTTTTATAAATTATCATACAGTCTAATATTTTATCACAAGAAGGCGTTATATACTTCGCCCGCAGTGTGAGCCTACAGTTCGGTCAAGTCTCCGCTCTTTGCAGCGAATAACCGATAGGCGTCCCGATAGCCGACGCCATTTGTCCAAATACGTTTGACACTCATTGACAGGCAACTCGTTGACTCGGCGCCGGAGTTGCCGCTTCCAATGGGAAAAGGTGAAAAACAGAATAATAGCCGAAGTGGAAATCATAACCATAAAGGGAGGTTATGAGTATCAAAATATCTACCGATTCTTTCTAAAAGAAATCTACGGCAAGTTGACACAACGGCGCAACATTTAAAAATAGCCCTTCATTAAAAACTAATAATTCCGAGAAAACAATTTTTCACAGGTTAATAAATTACTCCCTCTATAATGCAAATCGGTATTTTTTTATAGTTAAAAACTATTGTTTTTTTTATTTGCTCTTTTTGCAAAAGATATTATAAATAATTTTACAATAATCATATACAGAACCGTTTTACGTCTGCAAAGGAACGTTATTTTTTTTAATAACACAAATTTTTTACCAAAATTTTAGAATTTTAAATGATTATTTTATTTTAAGAGATAATATAAAATTATATATATACTTATTTATACATTTAGCGACTATTTATTTTTGATCCGGTTTCACTTTCTGCAAACAAACAGATCCAACGGTTGAATTATCATCAAAGCCACGATTTTGGATATCATTCACGTAGCCAAAAATAGGGTTTCGATCCGTTTTCGTTTGCATCGTTTCATTGCCGGATATGCCTGCAAAACGTATCGTACGTAATTTGGTAAAGGGATTTTCCGATTATTCTTTGTTAAGAAATTGGATATCAGTATGTTTTGGAAATTTCATAGATAACGCTTTCACTTTCACGAAACCGTGTTTTAAGTATATAAAGAAGGCTGTATCAAAAGTAATAAAATCGTCATGGGACCAGGCCGATTTCTCGCAAGCTCGAATTGCGAGGGCGTTCGCCCGAAGCAATCCATTAATAATCAATAATCTGATTTGCTTCCTGCTTCGTTCCTCGCAGTTCGCAATGACGAGAAATCGACCTTTTGATACATCTTCATCCGGTTTATTTATTCGCAAAATACATTCGACCAGCCATCACTTGTTTCAATGCAAGGACTCCGGAGCGGTCGGCGCTCACCGTCAGGGTCGAACCATCGGCCAGATAAACTTTCGCCCGGTTATCGTCTGTAAACTGCACCAAAGGCGTGGATTGTCCCTGAGCTTCCAACGACCAGCTGTTTTCTTTGGCGTCGAAATGGAAAGCAACAATTTCGTCGCTACCTTCTTTTTGGAGGGTATGTCCCTGCGCATCGGTCGTAATGGTAAAAAGGCCATTTTCGGTTTGAATCTGTTTGGTTTGAACGGCTTGTGCGGGATTTTCTCCCGTCCAAAACTCAATGGAATTGAGAATGACGCTATCAAGAAATATCGCTATCGTATAAACTTGAACAGCGGTCAACGCGACAAATATCAATTCATTGACCCATTTATCCTCATCTACGGAAAGGTTCCATGAATATAACCTTTTCGTCAAATTAAACGAACCCAGACAGGAACTAAACAAAAGAGACGAACTCAAAAGAATTGCTACGGCTTTTACGGAAAATTTACGTTTCATACACTTAAAAATTTAATTTATACTGTTTGTTTGTAATTGAAGATGTAAATACAAAAACGATTATCGTATCGATTACCTAAACGCGCATAGCCGCAGCAGAACGGCTGTTTTTGCACGATGAGGGTACTGTATCCGATATTCATAAATATATTGTTACCGGCAAAATTAATTTAAATATCGGAAAAAGGGGGATTTTCTATCAAAATTTAATGTAATTTTGTACTTCAAAATTGATTTTATGCGAATATTCACAAATGTAAAAGACTTGGGCGATTTGCAAACCGCCGTTGCCGAAGCGTTGGAAATCAAGAAAAACCGCTTCGCTTACAAATCCTTAGGGGAAAACAAAACCCTGTTGATGGTATTCTTTAATTCCAGCCTGCGCACACGCTTGAGTACGCAAAAAGCAGCTATAAATCTGGGAATGAACGTGATGGTACTCGATATCAACCAAGGCGCTTGGCGACTGGAAACCGAAAGAGGCGTCGTTATGGACGGCGATAAATCGGAACATCTTCTGGAAGCTATTCCTGTGATGGGTTGCTATTGCGACATCATCGGCATACGCTCTTTCGCCCGCTTTGAAAGCAAAGCCGACGATTACAGCGAAAACATCCTGCAACAGTTTATCCAATACTCCGGGCGTCCGGTTTTCAGTATGGAAGGCGCCACCACCCATCCGCTGCAAGCGTTTGCCGATTTGATTACCATCGAGGAGTATAAAACAAAACCCCGTCCGAAAGTGGTTTTAAGCTGGGCGCCTCATCCCAGGGCTTTGCCGCAAGCGGTGCCTAACTCTTTCGCCGATTTCATGAACGAGGCCGAGGTCGATTTCGTCATTACTCATCCCGAAGGCTACGAATTAGCGCCTCAATTTGTACGCGGCGCAACAATCGAATACAATCAGGAAAAAGCATTTGCCGGCGCCGACTTTATCTATGCCAAAAACTGGTCGGCCTTTGCCGACGCCTCTTACGGGCAAATCCTCAGCAAAGACCGGAGCTGGACGGTCGATGCCGCTAAAATGAATCTGACCAATCAGGCAAAATTCATGCACTGCCTGCCTGTTCGCCGCAATATGATTGTAACGGACGAAGTGATTGAAAGTCCGCAATCCATTGTCATTCCCGAAGCGGCCAACCGCGAAATCGCCTGCGAAGTAGTGCTCAAGCGGATGCTCCAACGTTTGGAGTACTAACGGAAATATCGTACTTTTGCAGGAAAAAATTATGGTACGTGTGCGTTTTGCTCCCAGTCCCACCGGCCCGCTCCACATTGGAGGCGTACGGACAGCTTTATACAATTATTTGTTTGCCCAAAAACACCAAGGTCAGTTCATTCTGAGAATAGAAGATACCGATTCGCAACGTTTTGTGCCCGGCGCTGAAGCATACATCATCGAAGCCTTTCGCTGGCTGCATCTCCCGTTTGACGAAGGCCCTCATATTGGCGGCGCTTTCGGCCCTTACCGCCAATCGGAACGAAAAGCTATTTACAAAAGCTATGTGGATCAATTGCTGGATGCTGGATTAGCTTACATCGCTTTCGATACGCCGCAGGATTTAGAAGCCCAGCGAAACGCAATTCCCAATTTTCAATACGACGCTTCCACCCGGATGCGGATGACTAATTCGCTGACTTTATCCCCGCAGGAAACTGCCGATCGTATCCATGCCGGCCAACAGTACGTTGTCCGGATTAAAATCGCACCCGACCGGCCCGTAGTGGTTAACGACCAGATACGCGGGGAAGTAATCGTCAACTCTTCTATTTTGGACGATAAAGCGCTGTACAAATCGGCCGACCAACTGCCGACTTATCATCTGGCCAATATTGTGGACGACCATTTAATGCAAATCACACATGTGATTCGCGGAGAAGAATGGCTGCCGTCCGCTCCCCTGCATGTTCTCTTGTACCAGTGTTTCGGATGGGAAGATACCATGCCCCGTTTCGCCCACCTTCCCCTTTTGCTGAAACCGGAAGGCAACGGCAAATTGAGCAAACGCGATGGCGACCGGCTGGGATTTCCCGTTTTTCCCCTGCAATGGCAAGACCCTGCAACCGGCGAAACCGCTTCGGGATACCGCGAAAAGGGGTATCTGCCGGAAGCCGTAGTGAATTTCCTTGCCCTTCAGGGATGGAACCCCGGCGACGACCGGGAAATTCTGTCGCCGGACGAACTCATTGCCTTGTTTTCGTTGGAAAAATGCAGTAAAAGCGGTGCGAAATTCGATTATAAAAAAGGAATCTGGTTTAATCACCAGTATATTCTGTTGAAATCCGACGAGGAAATTGCCCGTTTATTCGTAGAAGCCAACCGGTCGGTCCATCCGATTGACAATTATCCCTTTGAAAAAATCGTAAAAATCGTAAGCCTCGTAAAAGAACGCATCCATTTTATTCAGGAACTGTGGGAGCAAACCTCCTACTTTTTCATCGCTCCGGATACCTACGACGAAAGGACCGTCCAAAAACGATGGAAAGAAGAAACGCCCGCCCAACTGAGCGAACTGCTTCCCGTATTGAAGTCCGTAAGCGACTTCACGGCGAAGCCCACCGAAGAGGTTATTATTCCATGGATCGCATCCAAAGAGTATCCTCTGGGCAATATCATGAACGCTTTCCGCTTGGCATTAGTAGGCGAATCCAAAGGCCCGCATATTTTTGATATTACCGAAATACTGGGTCAGGAAGAAGTTGTCCGGAGAATCGAAAAAGCCATCCGGGAAATAAAAATCCAATCCGATGCAGCAAACGGAATATAAAATCAGGTACAGTCTGTTGAAAATAATACGCAACTTACTCTTTTTCGTTCATTTTCCGGTAATGTACGTATTGTCCGATATTTCATTTTACATTCTGTATTACTTGATAAGGTACCGCCGCCGGATTACCCGTAAAAACCTGACCGAATCGTTTCCGGAAAAAACCCGGCAGGAAATGATCGCCATCGAAAAGCAATTTTATCGTTTTTTCGTCGATTTGCTGTTCGAGATCTGTAAAATGGCTTCCTGTTCCGAACAGGAAATGCGCCGGCGAATGCGGTTCGTCAACATCGAAGAAGTAAACCAAATGCTGGATAGCGGAAAGTCTATTTCCATTTTCATGGGGCATTACGGAAACTGGGAGTGGGCAAGTTCGCTGCCGTTACATTTGTCGAAACAGGTGGTTGCCGGACAAATTTATCATCGTCTGAGCAACCATTTTTTTGATCGCCTGTTGCTCCGCAATCGTTCGCGATGGGGCGCTCAGAGTATTGAAATGAATCAAACCCTCCGGTGGATTACCGCCCATACCGGTCAAGGACAGATAACGATTACGGGATACATTGCCGATCAGGCGCCGGGCTATGCTCATGCGCAACATCACGTCCATTTTCTTAATCATTTGACGCCGGCAGTAACGGGCGCCGAAAAAATCACCCGGAAATATGGTTTTGAAGCCTACTATCTGGATATGGAACGGAAACGACGGGGATTCTACGAAGCCCGCTTTGTCCGGATCGGCGAAACATCGCCATCCTTAGCCGATTTCCAACTGACGGACAGGTATTTTGAATTGCTGGAAGAAACGATACGGAAGCGTCCCGAATTTTATTTGTGGACTCACAACCGGTTCAAACATGCTACTACGAAACTATTACAGGAAATAAATTTGTAAACAATCGACAATGAAAGAAACGGCTATCGACTTTGTGGTTACTTGGGTAGATATGAACGATGTCCGGTGGCAAAAAGATTTCGCCACTTATGCCGGCAAAATAAACAATAAAACCAATGAATTTTCAGAAGCCCGTTTCAGAGAATACGGCCTGCTCAAATATTGGTTCAGGGGAATCGAAAAATATGCGCCCTGGGTACGGAAAGTGCATTTCGTAACCTGCGGACAACATCCCCAATGGCTGAATATGAATCATCCCAAGCTGCATCCCGTTCATCACGAAGATTATATTCCCCAGCCATTTTTACCCTGTTTCAACTCCAGCCTGATCGAAATTTATTTGCATAAAATACCGGACTTGGCCGAACATTTTGTCTATTTCAATGATGATTTTTATATGATCCGGCCCATTCCGCAAGAACGGTTTTTTACCGCCGGAATACCCAACGATATTGCCGCTTTCCGGTTTAATTCCGGCCTGTCGCTTTGGAATAAATGTTTGAAAAACAATATCGACCTGATCAATAAACGCTTTGATAAAAAGGAAATTATGAAGCGCGACCGGGATAAATGGTTCAATAAAATGTATGGCGGAAAAGCCGATTTAACTTATCTTTTACGTCCCTACCCTAAATTCATTACTTTGCGAACCCCTCATAATGCGCAACCCTACACAAAAACCTCTTTTGAAGAAGTTTGGGAATATGCCGGTAAGGAATTGACGGAAATGTCGCATCACAAATTCCGAAGTCCGGACGATTATACGCAGGAACTTTTCCGAACGTGGCAAATCTGCCGATCGAACTTCACGCCCTATAATACGTATTGCGATACGAAAATGTTTCCGCTGGCGCTTCGGGCGGCCGGTGCGGTCAAGGCCATACGCGACCAATCCTATTCGCTGATCTGTCTGAACGACAGCATCCACATACGAAATGTGGAAAATACGATGAAAA
>JAITAH010000110.1 GCA_031284225.1 Dysgonamonadaceae bacterium
TGACGGGGCGATTGCCAGCGGTTGGTCATCGCCACCGTCTGGTTATGAAAACTGTCGCCGGCTTCCAGTCGCGAACGCAAAGCGTTATACACGTCGTTTCCGTAAGAATAAGTAAACAAAACGTCCAGCGCAAACCGCCGCCACTGCAACCGGTTGGTGAATGTTCCGTAGAAATCGGGGTTGGGGTCGCCAATCACTTGCCAGTCGTTGGCATTGATTACTCCGTTGTTGTCTTTATCGTCGAAATATACGTCGCCGGCGGCATAATAGCTTCTGGAACCGTTGGCATTCAAGCGGTACAGTCCGGCGCCGTTGTGTGCGGCCTGCGCTTCGGCGTCGGTCATGAAAACGCCGTGCGTTTTGTAGCCGTAGAAAACGCCGGCCGGTCGGCCGACTTCGGTCAATACTCTGCCGTTCAATACTTCCAAGTAATAGGATGTGTTATTGGGCAAAGCCGTAATTTCGTTTTTGTAATGTCCCACGCCGGCGCCCAATTCCCATTTCAGGCGTTTCAGGTTCAATACTTTGAGGTTGAACGCTCCTTCGTATCCTTTGTTAGTCAGGCGGCCGTCGTTACTCCAGTAGGTATCCTGTCCGGTGAACGATTCCAGGCTTTTCAATGTCAACAGATTGCCGGTGCGGCTGCTGAAAACGTCGAACGAAAGCCCCAAACGTTCGTTCAGGATATGCGCATCGACGCCTAAATGAGCTTTGGCTGTGGTTTCCCACTGGATGGCTTTATTTTGAATATTGGCCAACTGCAATCCCACCGCTCTGCCGACATAGTAAACAGAAGAGAGATAGGAACGTCCGGCAATCAGGTTGATATCGTCGTTACCGGTCAGCCCATAGCCGGCTCTCAGTTTCAGGTAATCAATGAACGGCAACTCCTGCATGAAATTTTCGGAAGAAACCAGCCATGCCGCCGATACCGACGGGAAGAACGCCCAATTAACGTTCATTGCGCGCAATCCCGATTCGCTGCCAAAACGGGACGAAGCGTCGGCGGAAGCCGTCAACGTGAGGAAATATTTGTTGAAGTAATCGTATCCGATTTGGCCGTACCAGGAGAGCGATTTCCATTCGTCGTCTTCGCCGGTTACAATTTTGGAGGAAATACCGTCCGTCAATACTTTGATATTATCGTTGCCTGTATTATAGCCTCGCGGCACATCCGACTGGTAAGCGTCCGTCATATAACGAAAACCGCCTTTCAACGCCAAGCGATGATGGTCCTGTTCCAATTGCCAATCCACATAGCTATCGCTGAAGATGGAGGTTTGGTATTGCGTCAAGTCGCGTACTTCGTTGTTGGCGATCTGTCCATCGGGGCGCACGCGCGGAGCGATGCCCAGCGAAGGAATGAAGAACGATTCTTTCACCGAATTGATACTGTAAGCGTAAATGGTAGATATACGCAAATTTTTTCTCACCTGCCAATACGGATTGACATTGATGCGGAACGTCAAACGAGCATTGCTTCCTTCCGCCTGGTTGAGCAAGGCCAGCGGGTTGGAAACCGCATTACCGGTAATGGGATCGATCGCATCGAAGTTTTCCAGCGTAGCGGTGGGCTTTCCTTCCGTATTCATGCGATAGGGCGACAGGAACGGCGCCTTAATCAGGGCAATATATTCGGGCGAAGAAATAGCGTCAACGCCTTGGTCGCGCAATTCACGGGTGGTATAGGCTACCGAAGCATCGACTTTGGAATACAGATTTTCCGCCAGTTTCACATCGGAATTGAAACGCAGGTTAAACCGGTCCATGCTGGAGCCGGACAGACTGCCCTCGGCAGAAACGTAACCGATCGAAAGATTGTAGAGCGCAATATCGTCCCCGCCGTTGACGTTGAGCGAATAGCTTTGCGTCAAAGCGTCGGAATAAATCGCGTCCGACCAGTTCGTATTGTTGTGATATTTCCAATAATCCGTCTGACTGGCGTCGTCGTTCAAAAAGGGGAATGTAACGAGGGTGGCCTGCTCGGTAGGCCGTCCATTCGGATTGTTCTTTGCTAACAGGCCGTTTATCTGGTTAGCCGCGTACGCGCGGTATTGCCCGGCATTCATCATTTCCGGCACGCGCGGTTGGGCGTTGATTCCCCAATGCAAATTGGCCGTAATGCGGGTAACCATATCGCGTCCCCGCTTGGTGTTGATAAGAATAACGCCGTTGGCGGCTTTGCTGCCGTAAATCGAGGCGGCGTCTTTCAAGACCGTGATACTTTCAATGTCTTTCACATCAATGTTCGACAAGGGATTGGAGAAAAACCCATTGTGAATGGAAGTATTTTCCCATTGGTTGTCCCAAACAATACCATCCAGCAAAATAAGCGGCTGTGCGTTAGCATTCAGTGAATTAATGCCCCGGATAAACATTACCGCCCCAATTCCCGGCACACCGGAACGGGAGATCGTGCGCACATCGCCTCCCAAACGGGTTTGTATTTCGCTTTCGGGCGCCAAGGCGGTTGACAGGGAAAAATTCAGGTCGTCGGAGCCATAGCCGGAAGTAAAAAATTGAGGATAGAGCGAAACGTCTAACTGCGTGCGTCCTTGTACGGCAACTTCCCGCAAGGTATAACCGGGCGTCTGCACCGAGAGTATTTCGTTCAACGAAGGTAAATTTATTTCAAATTTTCCTGTTTCATCGGTCATTGCGGAAATCTGCCTGTCGTGCGTCCAAATTTGTGCGCCGGACAAGGGGACTCCCGTATGTATATCGGTAATGCTACCAAACACCGTGATTGTTTCTTTCTGAGGCGCTGCATCCTGTGCCGATACCGACAACATGCTTAGCGCCCAAAATACGCCTGTAAAAATTATATTTTTCATTATCGTCATTTATTTTTATCAATTGGCTCGAACGGGTTCCAGAAGGATATAATCCAGCAACATCCGGTTGTTATATCCATTTCGCGATTCTGCTGCCGTGATTCGAGACAAGAGCTTGATTCGTATGGTAGTTACGGTTTCTCCGTAATTGGCTTCCGGGAACGACAACGTTGTCAGCAGCATCTTTTTCACGTTGATCGAATCCGTTTCATTATTCTCATCCGGCACTTTCCCAAGACCTCCTTTTGCAACCCCTATTAATGAATTCCAGACCTGATCATCGGCGGAGTTGTTGGTGGTCGAACGATCCAACTGCTGAATATCGTAGCGGATTTTGGTTCGTTCCGAAGTGAAATTCGGATATACGTAACGGATGGGGGCAAAAACCGCAAACACCTTGTATTCTGCTCTCAGGGTGTTGGGAACATTAAAGAGCAGGAAGGTACTTTCAGTCTTGGAATCGATCCCATTGCTAACCAGGTAACACATTCTGGAGGGTATCTCCGGTTTATCCGGGATATAGGCACGCATTATTTTTGCCGGAGTGGTAATAAATCCTGCTTCGACGGAGGTAATGGTCGTTTGTTCCGCTTCTATTTTCAAAGGATGTTGCCAAGATTCCCAATGCTTGTGCTTCAATTCGTCGGCGATATAGACCAACCCGTTGCTGGCCGGCGCTGCCGGCGTTGCCGGGAACAAGTGTGCGGGATTATAGAACACATTTTCCCGTGTAGAAATTAAGGAATCCCGTTGTCCGGGCGCGTCTATACGTCCACGGAAAACCAAATCCTGCACAATGGCGTATTGCGTATTCCAATGTCGGAGCGAATCGGCATTCGACGCGCCGGTTTCAAAATACGGTTTCCGTTCATCGTACGCTTTTTCCCAAGCCGCATTGGTCGGCAAAATCATGGAATAAACGCTGTCTTCGTAGTTGAGGAAGCCTACCCCTTTTATTTGGGTATAAAACATTTCGTTGGTTTCAAAAAATATCGAATCATATACGGCCAGACCCCCTACATAATCAATTACCGTGGAACTGCCCGGTACAAATATCTTGGTATTGAATGTGTTGAAGTAGTTGCGAATCGAATCCAGTCCCTGTTCATTCATGTATTCCCAAATGTTTTTCACGAACGGGATTTGTTCTTTCATGGTATGCAAAATACCGTTGCTGGCCAACAAATTGACGGTTGCCAACTCCGATCCGTTCATGTAGTAATGATTGTCGTTGCCGGTAAACCGGATTCGTTTTTGGTTCATCGTGAGAGCGACCGTTTCGGTTTGATTGCCGGC
>JAITAH010000124.1 GCA_031284225.1 Dysgonamonadaceae bacterium
TGTGAAGACGAGGTGTTCCTCGGACCCGGCTGCGTATTCACAAACGTCATTAATCCGCGAAGTTTTATCGAGCGGAAAGAGGAATTCCGACCCACAGTGGTCAAGAAAGGCGCTACTATCGGAGCGAACGCCACCCTTTTGTGCGGCATTACGATTGGCGAATATGCAATGATCGGCGCGGGAAGCGTCATAACAAAAAATGTTCCCCCGTATGCCTTAATGGCAGGTAATCCGGGGAAACAAATCGGGTGGGTCGATAAAGACGGGAACACGGTTAGTCGGCAACCGTAATCCTTTTTTCTTTGATTCTTGCTTTTTTTCCGGTCAGCGCACGCAGATAATACAGTTTGGCGCGGCGCACTTTACCGACTTTATTCAGCACGATGCTTTCGATGAACGGGGAATTTAAGGGGAAAATACGTTCCACACCTACGTTTTCCGACATTTTACGAACGGTAAACCGTTTGCTGTCGCCGTGTCCGCTGATTTTAATTACTACTCCGCGATACTGCTGGATACGTTCTTTGTTCCCTTCTTTGATGCGGTAGGCCACGGTAACCGTGTCGCCGCTTTTAAATTTCGGAAAGGTTTGCTCTTTTTCATTGACAAACGCTTGTTCCGCAACTTTAATTAAGTCCATTGTTATTAGCTTTTTATGAGTTGAAATAACCAAACGCAACATTCGCAGGCCACACTTTTTCCCGTCAGCGGTTACGTAAAGCGGGTGCGAAGGTAAGCAAAACTTTTAAGATTACCAAATTTCACTTCGGCGCCAGTTCGATCAAAGGCGCCAGCATTTCTTCCATCGAAATGCCGCCGTGCTGAAACGTGTCCATGTAATACGACACATAATAATTATAGTTGTTGGGATAGGCAAAAAAAGCTTCGTCCAGGGCAAAAATATAGCGTGTGCTGACATTCGGCGCAGGCAGACCGACTTTCAGCGGATTGACAATTTCGTAAACTTCTTTCGGATTGTAACTCAAACTTTTACCGAGCTTATACCGCAGATTGGTATTGGTATTTTTATCGCCGACTACTTTGATGGGTTCGGTAACGCGCACCGTTCCGTGGTCGGTTGTCAAAATCACTTTGTATCCTTTTTCGGCAATCTGGCGGAAAAGTTCCAAGGCGGTCGAATGTTTGAACCACGAGCGGGTCAGCGAACGGTAAGCCGCTTCGGTCGAGGCCAGTTCCCGCACCATTTTCGATTCTGTCCGGGCATGAGACAGCATATCCACAAAATTTAATACGATAACATTCAACTGGTAATTTTCGAACCGAGCGAAATTTTGCAGTAATTTTTCCCCGTAACTTAATTCGTTGACTTTATTATAAGAGAAGGTATATTTTTTCCGGAACCGGTCGATCTGGGTTTTGATGAGCGGCGCTTCATTGAGGTTTTTCCCTTCTTCCGATTCTTCATCCACCCACAGTTCGGGAAACATTTGTTCGATCTGGGCGGGTAGCAAACCGGAAAAAATAGCGTTACGCGCATACTGCGTGGCGGTGGGCAGGATAGAATAATAGAGATCTTCCTGAAACGTGAAAAATTCGGCCAGCATATCCTGCACTTCCCGCCACTGGTCGAGGCGAAAATTGTCGATCAAGACAAAAAAGACTTTTTCATCCCTGTCTAAAAGCGGGAAGAGGCGGGTTTTAAATATATCGGGACTCAGGAGGGGTCGTTCCGGACTGTCGGGAGTTGTAATCCAGTGTTCATAATTTTTCCTGATAAATTTACCGAACATGCGATTGGCGTCCTGTTTCTGGGCGCGCAGCAAATCGACCATTCCCGTTTGGGATTCTTCCAATTCCAATTCCCAGTAAACCAGTTTTTTGTAAACCTCTTTCCAATCTTCGGCCGTGAACGAATCGTTGATTTGCATGCCGATTTTCATAAATTCCTGCTGGTAGCCCGAAGTGGCGGTTTCGGTAATGATCCGGTTTTTATGCAAATTTTTCTTGATGGAAAGCCATATTTGATGGGGATTCACCGGCTTGATGAGGTAATCGGCTATTTTGCTTCCAATTGCCTGGTTCATAATTCCTTCATCTTCGCTTTTGGTAATCATGACAACCGGAACGGTAGGATCGGTTTCTTTGATGATCGCCAATGTTTCCAGCCCGCTCAGTCCGGGCATGTTTTCGTCCAGAAAAATCAGGTCGAACGATGTTTCGCCGGCCGCATCTATCGCATCCTGACCGCTGCATACGGTTACGATTTCATAGCCTTTTTCTTCCAGAAAAAGTACGTGGGGTTTGAGTAAGTCGATTTCATCATCGGCCCAAAGTAGCCTGTCTTTCTTCATATCATTTTCTATTTTTTTAGGCGAAAGATACAAACTATTTTTGCAAACCTCCCTTTTTTAGCCGGAAATTTTCGTGAAACAACAATTTTTAAGAAAGTTGGGGCGGTTTCACAAGTTCTGGGACTGATTCCGATTTCCTGCACTTTCAATTAAAAAAGTTTTTCAACCATAATGGTCGTTTCATAACTTTTCCCTATTTTTGCACAAAATTCAAAAAAATGTGCCATGAGTACTCAGACATTTATCAAGCTATTCGAGCAAAGTTTCAGGAAAAATTTCGACCGGCCGGCCTTGAACGATTATGGAACCAATACCGCGTTTACTTACGGTGAATTAGCCCGTGAAATAGCTAAACTGCATATTTTGTTCCGGGAATATGGTATCCGTCCGGGGGATAAAATTTCCCTTATCGGAAAAAATACGACGCATTGGAGCATCATTCATTTGGGCGCTATCGTTTATGGGGCGGTGATTGTTCCTATTCTGCAAGATTTTAATCCCAACGATGTGGGTCATATCATCAATCATTCGGAATCGAAGCTTTTGTTTTGTTCCGATTCCATTTGGGACAGTTTGGACGAGGAAAAATTGCTCCATATCGCCGGCGCGTTTTCTATGACCACGCTCCGCTTGCTTTTCCAACGGGAGGAGGAGCCGTTGGACGTTCTGGTTTCGTCCCTGGAGGACAAGTTCCGCGAAAAGTATCCCAACGGCTTTACGGCAAAAGATATTGTTTATTCCGACCTGCCGGACAGCGAAGTGCTGGTCTTAAACTATACTTCGGGCACTACCGGATTCAGCAAGGGCGTGATGATTACCGGCGGAAACTTGAAAGGGAATATGGATTTCGCCCACGAAATTATCGGCCTGAAACCGGGCGACCGGATGTTGTCGTTCCTCCCGCTGGCGCATACTTACGGGGCGGCATTCGATTATCAATACGCTTTGACCGAAGGTTGCGATATCACCCTTTTGGGAAAAACGCCCGCCCCAAAAATTCTGGTAAAGGCGTTTGCCGACGTCAAGCCCGTATTGGTCATCGCCGTTCCGCTGATTCTGGAAAAGATTTACCGGAAAATGATTCTCCCCATCTTAGGAAAAAAAACGATGGCCTGGGCGTTGAACATTCCGGTATTGGATACCCAGATTTATGCGCAAATCCGGAAAAAACTCATTCACGCCATGGGCGGCCATTTGCAACAGGTGATTATCGGCGGGGCGGCGTTCAACAGCGAAGTGGAAGATTTCCTGTTGAAAATCAAATTTCCGGTTTCCGTCGGGTATGGAATGACCGAATGTGCCCCGCTCATCAGTTTTTCGCTCTATCCCCAGTTTGTTCCCCACTCCTGCGGGAAAGTGCTGGACTCGATGGAAGCGCGCATCGACTCGCCCAACCCGTACAGCATTGTGGGCGAAATTCAAGTCAGAGGTCAAAATGTGATGAAAGGCTATTACAAAAACGCCGAAGCTACCCAAGCCGTATTTACCGAAGACGGATGGATGAAAACCGGCGATTTGGGCACCATCGACCGCAACAACAACCTGTTTATCCGCGGACGCTCCAAAAGCATGATACTGGGGGCAAGCGGCCAAAATATTTATCCGGAAGAAATCGAAGCCAAACTCGATAACCTCCCTTTCGTGATGGAAAGTTTAGTGGTGGAAAGAAACAAAAAACTGGTAGCCATCGTTTATCCGGATTACGACGCAGTGGATGCTACCGGTCTTTCGTCCGAAGATTTACCGCTCGTGATGGAACAAAACCTCAAAACGCTGAACGGAATGGTCGCCAGTTACGAAAAAATCAGTGAAATACAGCTTTATCCGAACGAATTCGAGAAAACGCCAAAGAAGAGTATCAAACGATATTTATACAACTAAGCATTGGAAAGTAAATATTTTTAATTATTTTTGTCCGGTTAATTGAAAAATATCATGAACGATTGGACATTCACGGAACTTTGCGAACAATCCTTCCAAAGTCATTTCACATTCCCGGCGCTTACCGACTACGGTACGGAACAGGTTTACTCGTACGAAAAGCTGGCCAAAGAAATCGCCAAACTGCACCTTTTGTTTGAAGCCTGTCGGATCGGACAGGAAGATAAAATCGCTTTAATCGGAAAAAACACGAGCCGGTGGTGCATCACTTATCTGTCTATTGTTACTTACGGCGCCATCGCGGTGCCTGTTTTGCAGGATTTCAGCGCGGCCGATGTCCGCCACATCGTAGAACATTCGGATGCTTCGCTGCTTTTTTCTTCCACTTCTATTTGGGAAAGCCTGCAACCGTATGCCCCTCCGGCGTTGCGGGGAGCGATTGCCCTCTCCAGTTCCACATTGCTGTATCAACAGGAAAACGAACGCTTCGACCGGTTACTGCAAGGGTTGGAAGAAAAATTCGCCCAAAAATATCCGAACGGTTTTACGGCGGAAGATATTCGCTATGCGCGCTTGCCGAAGGATAAACCGGCCATTATCAACTACACGTCCGGCACCACCGGTTTCAGTAAGGGCGTGCTGATTACCGGCGATAATCTGACAGGGAACCTCCTTTTTGCCCGTTACACCCTGGATTTGAAGAAAGGCGATAAACTGGTTTCCATGCTCCCTTTGGCCCATGCCTACGGAGCAGCGTTTGAATTTCTATATCCTTTGATGGAAGGCTGTTCCGTCTATCTGTTAGGAAAAACGCCTTCGCCCAAGATTTTGATCAAAGCGTTTGGCGAAATCCGGCCGCGATTGATTATTGCCGTTCCCCTCGTTCTCGAAAAGATTTACAAAAACATGCTGTTGCCCGTGATCGGCAAGAAAATCATGCGGTTCGCGCTGAAGATTCCCGGATTAAGCGCCGTACTGTATCACCAGATACGGAATAAACTGTTCAATGCTTTCGGCGGCAACTTTATTCAGGTAGTCGTCGGCGGAGCGCCTTTGAACAGCGAAGTCGAGGATTTTCTGCTGCAAATCAAGTTTCCGGTTTCGGTGGGTTATGGGATGACGGAATGTGCGCCGTTAATCAGTTTTTCGGTTTATCCCCGCTATATTCCTCATTCGGTGGGGAAAGTGTTGCCGTGTATGCAGGTGCGCATCGATTCGGTCGATCCGTTTCATATCGCCGGGGAAATTCAGGTGAAGGGGCAGAACGTGATGGCCGGGTACTACAAAAACGAACAAATTACGCAAGAGACCTTCACCGAAGACGGATGGCTGAAAACCGGCGATCTGGGAACGATCGACCGGAATCATCATATTTTCATCCGCGGACGCTCCAAAAACATGATTCTGAGCGCCAGCGGTCAAAATATTTATCCGGAAGAAATTGAAGCCAAACTGGAAAATCTTCCCTTCGTGATGGAATGTCTGGTGGTGGAACGGAAAAATCGCTTAGTCGCCTTGGTCTATCCCGATCGGGACGCTGCCCAAACGGCCGGATGGAACGAAGCAGAACTGCCAACCCTGATTCTCCAAAACAAAGAAACGCTCAACCGGATGGTGGCCGCGTTTGAAAAAATTTCCGAAATCCAGTTGCTCGACGCAGAGTTTGAGAAAACACCCAAGAAAAGTATTAAACGTTATTTATACCAGTAATTAAAAATGATAAACATTAATGAACATTATACCGAAATCGGTAATAATTATCTGTTTGCAGAAATCGCCCGCCGGGTGAACGAATA
>JAITAH010000136.1 GCA_031284225.1 Dysgonamonadaceae bacterium
CCGGCGGATCATGGAGTACAAGTTTTACTACTGATGCTGCGGGTACTGCTACTATTGCCAACGGCGCTTACTATGGTTCTACTGGTAACTTCTTCCCTGCCTCGGGGCATCGTACCATCGGCAGTAGTACGTTGTACGATACGGGCTACTACGGCTACTATTGGAGTGGATCCGTGAATGGCAATAACGGTTACCTCTTGCTCTTCTACAATACCTACGTCAACCCGGCGGGCAGCTACGGCCGTACTTACGGCTTTGCCGTCCGCTGCGTCCTCCAAGAATAAGAACGCAACTTGTTTGCCCGTATTCATTCATTGTTTGTCGTTTGTTTTGTAGAGACGTTGTGCGCGACGTCTCTACATCGTTTATAGTAATCCATTTGCCTAATGTCTTTGGCGGTTGGATTGTGAAACGCCTACGGCGTGTGAGGGTTTGCGTCCCGCTCCATCTTTTTCTATTGACATGAATGCCCTGAGCGGGCATTATTTAGACAATTCATTTGTTTTTCAACCTTTTATCCGGCGTCCGCCTTGGTTAGAGCATACATGTCAATAGAAAGTCGAATGTCTCAAAAGGTCGATTTCTCGTCATTGCGAACTGCGAGGAACGAAGCAGGAAGCAAACCAGATTATTAATTATTAATGGATTGCTTCGGGCTTCGCCCTCGCAATGACGGTTTTGTTACTTTCGCGACATCCTCATGGGGTTTGCCTCCCGCACCCTTCTTTTCTATTGACATGAATGCCCTGAACCAAGCAATACCCCCTGTGCACTACAAACGAAATTTCCGCCGAAAACGGTACTTTTTCAGCCATTTTTCCCGCTAAACAGCCCATATACATAAATATATGTGAATTTTCGGCCTTTCAACCTCGCTTTTTTTATTGTTATTTAACTGTTGTTTCGCGGAGAGCTGCAATGTGTCTTAAATCAGCGTCAGCATTTGTATATTAATCGTTTTCATAATATCGACCTATAGCTTCTTTTGCTGATATATCAGACTTTACAATCATAAAATTTCCCTGTTTTTGTTCTATTTTACTAATAATTTCATCCAAAGAATAATCTTTATCAAATTATTTTTCAATCACATAATCACTTTATTTGATGCAATAAAGACTTAAAAAACGTGAGAACAAAAATACAGAAAATTGCTCTTGAACGAAAATTATTTTATGTTAATATTGTTAGATTAGAAATAATTTTTTCAACGATCGGTTGGCTGCCTTGCGACAGTTTTCTACCCGTTTCTGTGTGATTTAAAAATTTTCATGTAACTTTGTGCGTTTAAATACCAAATTTATAAGTTTCTTATTTAAAAAATAAATTATGTGTGGAATAGTAGGCTATATAGGATATCGTCAGGCTTGTCCGATTTTGATAAAGGGATTATACCATCTTGAATACCGTGGATATGACAGCGCCGGTATTGCGCTAACAAACAGTAACGGGGAGATGAACATCTACAAAACTAAGGGCAGAGTATCGGAATTGGATGAATTTTGCAAAAACCAGGATGTTTCCGGAACGATCGGAATTGCTCATACGCGCTGGGCAACGCATGGCGAACCCAGTAATACCAATGCACATCCGCACTATTCCGAATCGAAAAATCTTGCGCTGATACATAACGGCATCATCGAAAATTACGCGGTTCTCAAAGAGCAGCTTACACAAAAAGGATACCATTTTCAGAGCAATACCGACACCGAAGTGCTGGTACAATTTATCGAATATATTAAAGAATTGAATCATGTGGATTTGTGTACTGCCGTACAACTGGCATTAGGACAAGTAGTAGGAGCGTATGCCATCGTGATTATGGAAAAAGGACAACACGACCGACTCATTGCCGCCCGTAAAAGTAGTCCGTTGGTACTGGGCGTCGGCAAAGACGAATTTTTTATCGCCTCGGACGCTTCGCCTATCATCGAATATACGAACAAAGTGATTTATCTCGAAGATGAAGAAATAGCGATTGTCCATCGGCATCAATCCCCGAAAATCGTTACCATCGGCAATGTAGAAAAAACGCGCGAAATCATTCAACTGGAAATCAGTCTGAGCCAGTTGGAAAAAAGCGGTTATCCCCATTTCATGCTCAAAGAGATTTTTGAACAACCCCGCACCCTGCGCGATTGCATGCGCGGACGCATCGACGCCGCTTGTACTCAGATTATATTGTCGGGGATTCTCGACAACAAAGAACGGTTTTGCAATGCGAAACGCATTATTATTCTGGCCTGCGGCACATCGTGGCATGCCGGACTGATCGGCGAATATCTTCTTGAAGAATTTTGCCGCATCCCCGTCGAAGTGGAATACTCGTCCGAATTTCGTTACCGGAATCCGGTGATATACCCTGACGATATAGTTATTGCCATCTCGCAGTCGGGCGAAACTGCCGACACGCTTGCCGCCATCGATTTAGCGCGAAAAGCAGGGGCTTTTGTCTATGGAATCTGTAACGTAGTAGGTTCATCCATTGCGCGAAAAACACATTCGGGATCGTACACGCACGTGGGACCGGAAATAGGCGTAGCTTCTACCAAAGCTTTCACCGCTCAATTGTTGGTATTAGCGATGATGTCGCTTTGTATCGCCCATGAAAAAAAAACCATTCCCGAAGAACGTTTCTTGAAACTGCTTAAAGAACTGAGCAGAATACCTGATAAAATAGAGAAAATCCTTCTTACCGACAAATCCATTAAAGATTTGTCCGGAATCTTTACCTATGCTCATAATTTTATCTATCTCGGACGAGGCTACAATTATCCGGTCGCTTTGGAAGGAGCGTTGAAACTCAAAGAAATATCCTATATCCATGCCGAGGGATATCCCGCCGCTGAAATGAAACACGGGCCTATTGCGCTAATCGACAGTGAAATGCCGATCGTAGCCATTGCCACCGATAACGGGATGTACGACAAAGTAATCAGTAATATTCAGGAAATAAAAGCCCGCAATGGACGTATCATAGCTGTTGTGAGCGAAACCGATACCACAATGAAAGACATTGCCGATTATGTGATTGAGGTACCGACTACCGAAGATTGTTTCGATCCTTTGCTGACTATCATTCCGTTGCAATTATTGTCCTACCATATTGCCGTAATTAAACGGCGCAATGTGGACATGCCGAGAAATCTTGCCAAATCGGTAACGGTAGAGTAATAACCCTGTTAGGTGTTGAGCATTGCTGCCATATTGTTGATCAGCTCGTCGCCGAGCGCTGTTTTTCGACGAATATGGTCTGTGATTTCTTTTACAAAAGCATTTTTTTCAAAATCGCCGCGTACTTGTTCAAAATCAAGATTGCGGTCATATTCGCCGCCGTCGATTCCAAAACCGGTTTTAGCGCCGAGTTTAAACTCTTTCTGAGCGTCGTCGTACAGTAAACGATCGAGCGTTACAACACAATCTTTCCAAATAGTTACGATATGAATAACATCTTCGGCAGTAAACTCGTCGATACTTTTTCCAAATCGTCGTTGTATTTGGTCGATCGCCCATGTCCATTCGTAAGTATAATAGTTGCGATGCATATCGGCAAATGCTGCCGCAATAGCGTCGAGCGAATTTACAACGCCGGTTTCTATATCCGATAACAATTTTTCCACTACGCTTTTGGGGGCAATCAGTCCGGCCAGGTCGAGCCATTCGCCTGTGCCTGTGGAAGTATCGGGTTTCAATCGTTTCCGGACGGCTTCGTTATTTGTGAAATGTCCACCCTCTAAACGTTTGATTATTGAATTTCCCAAAAATTTGTTAATCGCCAGTTCGTACAATCGCAAACCGCTTTCTAACGAGTGAGGTTTGATTTTGGCGCTTTGATAAGAATAAAATCCGGAGGTTTCGCCGGATACCTTTTTCAACATCTGCAATATATCCGTAGCTTTGAGCATTCGGTGAACGGTAAAAGGACTGAGCAAATTAAAGTTAATACAATCGAGTTGATGCGGGTCGGTACGCCGGTCGCGTTTAGGCCATTTTTGCGCATCCCGTATAGTGCCTACGCTCCGCAAATTGACGCCGGGTACAAGGATACTGTCGTCGTCGCTTTCGATAAGATATGAAAAAGGAATATCCGAAGTATCCGAATTTTTGTAATGACGCCCCATAACCAAAGTAAAAGGACCTATTTTGGCCGGCCAAAGGATATAAGAATCGCTTGTCGTTTTGGATCCGCGTTCCACAATGCCCTGATGTATAGGCCCCAGTTTATACATGTGATTACTTTGGTTCGATCCGCTACCGGCATTGAGGAACGAATAGTAGCCGGCTATCAAAAGCGTTGATTTGTGATGAGTTACAGTATAAGGACCGGCAAAAATAGCGCAAGCCTCGCCGTGCAATCCCTGACAATTGGCGAAAAACAGCGAATTTTCGGCGGAATATTGTTTGCTAAGGATACAACCTTGTCCGATGAATGTATGAAACACTTCCACGCCGTGCGATACTTCAGATCCGGTGGATGCGATAAAATTTTCGGCAATCACTCCTGTTCCGAAACAGGTAGGCGCCTTTGCGTTACTGTTTATTGTTCCGTTATAAAGACGATAAACGCCGTCTAACCGGGCATAAGCGCCGATACGGATATTCCGCAGAGTGTGGCAATTAATCAGCCAAGCATGTTCGCCGATAAAACCTCTATCCGAAGATACCGACTGTGCGTATTTATCGATCATCGCCGTCACCTTGTCGATCACTACCGTCCGATGGCGGTAGAGAGCGAGAATATAGGCAGTATGCGCCGATAATTGGTCATAGATAGGCACTTCGCGACCACCTGTTTCGTTAAGTACGCTTACCGGTATTCCATTACCGAAATAACTGAACTCATCCACCGCCAGTATGCCAATATTCTCGATAACAACATTATCCGACAGCGTATAATTAGCGATATAATTCCGTACTTGTCCGATATATACATTATTCCCTATCAGGCAATTGTGAATAGCGGAATTGAAAATGCCGGTGTGTTTTTTTACGCCTCCCGAAAATTCAATTTCCTTTTCAAACACGCCCATTCGGATGTTTCCCGAAAAAGTAGTGTGGCGAATATATTCCGGATCGAAGCTTTCAACCACTTCTATTTTACTCCAATCATTGCAAGTGCACATCTGTGCCGTCAGAACCGCTATTTCACGATGAGTTAATTTTCGATACATACTATTCTTTGTTTATACAATTTTCAGTCGTCAAAGTTAGAATAAAATCCTCAATTATACACAAACAGATAAAATAGATACAAAGACAAAAAAACGGAAAAAGATAGAGCCGGACTTATAAGACCGTGAGACGTCTTTTAATCTTCTTTAAAATACAATTGCATCAACCGGTGAATCGGGTAGGTATCGATTTCCATCCGGTTGATTTTGAGTAATCGTTCCGGAGGCTCCGGCAGTTGGTTTAATTTCAGTTCGTAAAAACTGGCGTACAAGATTCGATGCGACAGAACATGTTTCCGGTTTTCAATCTTCAGCCGGAAATCGGCGGACGGTTCGTTCGGAATCCATTCGTTCAAAGAGCCTGTTCGAACGATTTCCTCGAAAGCCAAAGGCGTTTCCGATTCGATAACCGGAAATTCAAACAAATTCTGCCAAATGCCTTGTCCGCGCCGTTGTTTTATATACAAACTTTCCGCATCGTGAATATGAAAATAATATAAATAACGATCCTGCGTCCGGGTTTTATTCCGTTTTACGGGATAATTGGCAACAGACCGGCTTGCATAAGCCATACATTCGTCTTGAAAAGGACAAGCTTTGCAATCCGGCGAAGACGGAACACATTGCAAAGCGCCGAACTCCATAATCGCCTGATTGAAAGCGCCGGCCTGCGACCGGTCCATCAGTTCGGCGGCCAATGCCGTAAAATATTTCTTGCCGGCGGCGGTATCTATCGGCTCGTCGATAGCAAAGAAGCGCGAAAGAAACCGGAACACATTGCCGTCCACCACCGGATACGGCTGATTCCAGGCAAACGACACAATCGCCGCCGCCGTATATTCGCCGATCCCTTTCAAACGCAACACATCGGTATAATTACGGGGAAACTCGCCCCCGTATTCGTTAACGATAGTTCGAGCGGCAGCGTGTAAATTCCGCGCACGGGAATAATAACCCAACCCTTGCCAAAAAGTTAAAACTTCCTGCTCCGGAGCGTCGGCCAACGAACGCACATCGGGAAACCGCCGGACAAACCGGTTGTAATAGTCCAAACCCTGAATTACACGAGTTTGTTGTAAAATAATCTCCGATATCCATATTCGGTAAGGGTCGCCGATAGCGCGCCAAGGTAAATCTCTATGGTTGATAGAGTACCATGTTATTAATTTTTCACCGACAAACATCCCGTTTTTCATCCCGATTGCAAAGATAAAAATAAATTTAAAGTTAAAACTCTTTTTAATCAAGAATAAATACCGTATATTTGCAGTCTGAAAAAATGAATAATTATTCATAAACTAAATTATTTTTTTTATTATGACAAAAGCTGATATTGTAAATGCGATTGCTAAAAACACCGGTATCGACCGGGCAAGCGTACTCCTTTGCGTTGAAGGATTTATGGAAAGTGTGATGAACTCTATGAACCAGGGTAACAATGTTTATCTCCGGGGATTTGGTTCGTTTGTGGTGAAGAAAAGAGCTGCTAAAGCCGCTCGGCACATCAAAAACGAAACTACTCTAATGATTCCGGAACGTTTTGTTCCGACGTTTAAACCGTCGCAGTATTTCGCCGAAAATTTGAGAAACAGTTTGGATCCAAAGAAGTGAATGCGATTATTAATGCAAAATTTAAATAAAAATGCCCAGCGGAAAAAAAAGAAAACGGCATAAAATGTCGACGCATAAGCGCAAAAAAAGACTTCGGAAGAACAGACATAAGAAGAAAAAGTAATTAATCGATTCGATTAGTTAAATATTAAAGGTTAAATGTGCAGCATTTGCACCTTTGACCTTTGATGTTTATTTGTAATGAATTATAGTAAAAGTTAACAACATTGTGAAAAGTGAATTAGTAATTGATGTTCAACCGAAAGATATATCAATAGCCGTGGTGGAAGACGACAAGTTAGTCGAATTTCAAAAAGAAGCGCGTAATATATCGTTTTCGGTAGGGGACATTTATCTCGGCAAAGTAAAAAAACTGATGCCGGGGCTAAACGCTGCTTTTGTAGATGTTGGGTACAAAAAAGATGCATTTCTTCACTATCAAGATTTAGGACCGGACGTCAACACGCTGGTTCACTTCCTTAAAACAATTTCCGACAGAAAAAAAGTGCCGTCGATCAGCCGGTTCAATCGTTTGCCGGCCAGTTCGAAAGAAGGCAGTATCGAGGAAATCTTAAAACAGGGCGACGATATTTTAGTCCAGATTGCCAAAGAGCCGATCTCGACCAAAGGTCCGCGCCTCACATCGGAACTCTCATTTGCCGGTCGCTATCTGGTGGCGCTCCCTTTTGGGGACAAAGTTAATGTTTCCACCAAAATCAGCTCCGGCGAAGAACGCGCACGGTTAAAACAATTGATTCTCAGCATCAAACCGAAAAATTTTTCGGTCATCGTCCGCACCTCGGCCGAAGGACGGCGCGTGGCAGAATTGGACGGAGAATTAAAAGCCTTGGCCAAACGCTGGGAGGATAATATTCCCAAACTCCTGAAAAGCAAGGCGCCGGCCCTCATCTGCGAAGAAACCGGAAGAGCGGTCGCCCTACTGCGGGATATTTTCAGTCCCTCGTTCGAGCACATTCATGTTAATGACGAAGACGTTTACAACGAAATCCGCGATTACCTGAATCTAATTGATCCGGAAAAGGCAAAAATCGTAGAACTATATAAAGGCGAAATCCCTATTTTCGACCATTTTGCGATTACCAAACAGATTAAATCGGGATTCGGCAAAATCGTTACTTTCAAAAACGGCGCGTATCTTATCATTGAACACACGGAAGCGATGCACGTGGTGGACGTCAACAGCGGAAACCGCTCCAAATCCAGTTCCGACCAGGAAAATACCGCCGTTATGGTGAACCTCGCCGCCGCCGAAGAAATTGCCCGGCAATTACGGCTTCGCGATATGGGAGGCATCATTGCGGTGGATTTCATCGACATGCACGAACCGGAAAACCGTCAGAATTTGTACGAATCGATGTGCCAGTTTATGGCCAACGACCGCGCTAAACACAACATCCTGCCGCTCAGTAAATTCGGCGTGATGCAAATCACTCGTCAGCGGGTGCGGCCGGTGCTCGATTTTACTACGATGGAAACTTGTCCGGTTTGTTTCGGCAAAGGCGAAATTCGTCCGTCGATCTTTTTTATGGATACGCTGGACGAGAAAATACAGGATATTGTCCGTCGATTGCAAGTGAAGAAATTCAAGCTCTACGTACACCCTTACATTGCAGCTTACATTAATCAGGGATTGTTTTCCCTGAAAATGAAATGGAAATTCAAATACTCCTTAACGATGAAGGTGATTCCCGACCAAAGTCTGGGATTCCTCGAATATAAATTTGTCGATAGGGATAAAAATGAATTGGACTTGAAAGACGAAAGTCTTTCGGCATGAAAACGACAAGCGGGCGTGCGGGAAATTCCGGGCGCCCGCTTCTTTATTGAACGGAACCGGCGCCCGTCAAATCACCTCGACGCCCTGTTCCTGCAACATTTTCAATCCGATATCCTTCAATTTGAATTTCTGTATCTTTCCGCTTCCCGTCAATGGAAACTCGTTGACAAACAAAACATATTTCGGGATTTTATACCGGGCAATTTTTCCTCTGCAAAATTCCCGGACGTCTTCGGGAGTTAAACAAACATCTTCGTGCAAAATGACGAAAGCGCCTACTTCTTCCCCATATTTTCCGGAAGGGATACCCGCCACTTGAATATCTTTCAGGCCCGGCAGATGATACAAAAATTCCTCTATCTCCCGCGGATAAATATTTTCTCCGCCCCGGATAATCATATCTTTGATGCGTCCGGTAATGCGGTAATAGCCATTTTCATCTTTAACGCCCAAGTCGCCGGAATGTAAATAGCCGTCGCTGTCGATAACTTCGGCCGTGGCTTGCGGGTTCTTATAATAACCTTTCATCACTAAATAACCTTTGCAGCAGACTTCGCCTTGCCGGCCGACGGGACATTCTTCGCCGGTTTCGGGGTCGATAATTTTGACGTCGGTAAACGGATATTCTTTGCCGACGGTTGTACATCGCGCTTCAAACGGATCGTCGATCACCGAATGTGTCATTCCGGGCGAAGATTCGGTCAATCCGTAAACGCTGGTGATGTGGGTAATATGCAGCTTGTCGGTTACCCGGCGCATCAATTCGATGGGACAGAGCGAGCCGGCCATAATCCCCGTACGCAGCGAACTGACGTCGAACATCGGGAACATCGGATGGTCTAATTCGGCAATAAACATCGTCGGAACGCCGTACAACGCCGTGCACCGTTCTTTGTGGACGGACGCCAACACCACCAGCGGATCGAATTTTTCGACCATCACCTGTGTCGTGCCATGCGTCAGGCAAGCCATGGTCGCCAGCACCACGCCGAAGCAGTGGAAGAGCGGAACGCAACAACACAACTTGTCGTCCGGAGTATAGGCCATGCCTTCGCCCGTGAAGTAGCCGTTGTTGACAATATTGTGGTGGGTGAGCATGACGCCTTTGGGAAATCCGGTGGTGCCCGACGTATATTGCATGTTTGCCACATCGTAGCAATCGACTTTCGCCTTCAACGCATCCAGCGCGACATTCGGAACCGTTTTCCCAAGCAGCAGCAATTCGGCGGTATTGTACATGCCCCGGTATTTTTCCTGCCCGATAAATACGACGTTTTTCAGACAGGGGAAGCGTTCGCTTTTGACGTATCCGCGTTGCGATGTTTTCAGTTCGGGCA
>JAITAH010000135.1 GCA_031284225.1 Dysgonamonadaceae bacterium
TAACCAAATTCTTTCGTTAATGCAGGGACAATCTTTTCCTGATATTCTTTCTTTAGATTTGCTGTATTACTCATTATTTGATTTCCTCCCCTGATTTTTTAGAATAACGAACCAATTTCCCTTTTGCATTCAATTTGCGACCGATGCGGGTAGGTTTGCCGCTTTTCGGATCGATTACGTTCAAATTCGAAATATGAACGGGAGCTTCTTTTTTCACGAAACCGCCCTGAGGATTTTTTGCATTGGGTTTCGCGCTTTTCGAAACGATATTAACGCCTTCTACCAAAGCGCGTTGTTTTTCGACCAACACTTTCAGTACGCGGCCGGTTTTGCCTTTGTCTTCGCCGGCATTCACATAAACCGTATCGCCTTTTTTAATATGTAATTTACTCATTGCTTCTTCTGAATTATGATTTATAACACTTCGGGCGCCAATGATACGATTTTCATGTTTACGGCACGAAGTTCGCGGGCTACCGGGCCGAAGATGCGGCTACCGCGGATTTCTCCGGTATTGTTCAACAATACGCAGGCATTGTCGTCGAAGCGGATGTAGGAACCGTCGGCTCGGCGGATTTCTTTTTTCGTGCGTACAATAATCGCTTTGGATACTGCGCCTTTTTTAATATCACTCGATGGGATAACATTTTTTACAGCTACTACAATTATATCCCCAACTGAAGCGTAACGTCTTCTTGTTCCGCCTAATACACGGATACAGAGCACTTCTCTTGCACCGGAATTATCGGCTACCGTTAATCTGGATTCTTGTTGTATCATAATTATTTCGCTTTTTCAATAATTTCCACTAAACGCCATCTCTTGGTTTTGCTCAGGGGACGGGTTTCCATAATGCGCACGGTATCGCCGATATTACATTCATTTTTTTCGTCATGAGCATGGAATTTCTTCGTTTTATTCACGAATTTTCCGTAGATCGGGTGCTTTTCTTTCCATTTCACAGCAACGGTGATGGATTTTTCCATCTTATTACTGGAAACGACGCCTATTCTTTCTTTTCTTAAATTTCTTGTTTCCATTCGGCGGCTTATTATTTGTTTTCCAATTCCCGTTTGCGTAATTCTGTTTTCATACGCGCAATCTCTCTGCGTGATTTGGTAATCACTGAGGGGCTGTCCAACGGCGAAATACTGTGATTGATTTTCTTTTGCTGGTAAGCTTTCACTTCCGTTTCAATCCGTTCTTTCAATTCCGGCGTAGCCAAATCTCTGATTTCTGCAATTTTCATACCTGATTACACATTTTCGTTATTATAATCATAATCGCGCCTCACCACAAACTTGGTGGTTACGGGAAGCTTTTGAGCGGCTAACCGCAAAGCTTCTTTCGCCACTTCAAACGATACACCCTCGATTTCGAAGAGGATGCGGCCCGGAGTAACCGGAGCGACAAAGCCTTCCGGAGCTCCTTTTCCTTTACCCATACGTACTTCTGCCGGTTTTTTGGTGATGGGTTTGTCCGGAAATATCCGTACCCAAACCTGACCTTGCCGTTGCATATAACGGGTTACGGCAACACGCGCAGCTTCTATCTGGCGACCGGTAATCCATTTCGATTGCAAGGTTTTTATCCCAAAAGAACCGAATGCTAATTGGTTGCCTCTCTGGGCATTCCCTTTCATACGGCATTTTTGCGACCGTCTGAATTTTGTTTTTTTCGGTTGTAACATCTTTGTTAATTCTAAATTAAAAAAGTAAAAAATGGGTAACGGCCATTTTTTTGAGCCTGCAAAGTTACATCAAGTATTTGATTTTTACAAGTTATGATAACTTTTTTTTACGGCGGAAGTCCACAAACTTCGCCTGCTGCTAACAAGACGGAGTTTGGGGACTTCTCTTAACAGAGTCAATGTGAGCCTATCTTCCTTTTACTATCAAGCGACCGAAGAGAGGTGAAAGGAATCAAATAAGCAAATGAATGCAAACAAGGGGCGAGCTAATGTAGAAGGACGCAACGGACGGGATAGCCATTCTTCCGATTGTGGCTAACTTGCAGAGAGACGCCATTATTGTAGAACTGAAAGTTGTACGCGGAGAACTCAGTGTACACTGAGCTACTCCAGTAGAAGCCTTCGGCGCCCGGATAGAACAACTCATAACCGTCGTCGCGACGAAACCCCGACGCGGGGAAAACAGAAAAACCAGCAACATCAATGTTAGTCTCTTTATCTATCAAAGAAGCGCCATGAGTCCAATCGGAGTATTTACCGGCGGTATTAGTAGCGGTATTAGGATTGGGTCTGGAACCCCAATCAGAATTCGGATCGATCTTATGCCAATAAGCAACAAAAGGCACAGGAGGATCCGTCTGCCAATAAAGAGCCGCCTGAAAATCAGCTATCGTAGGCATCACCCAATTACCGGCAGGAGTTGTCGACTGGCCGGAAAGGTATTTACATATATCGCCCTTATAATGTTCAGGGTCATGACCGCCATAGGCAGTCGCGTTATAAGCTTGGCCGGAGGCATTGGCTATACTGTCTCTCGTGAGAAAACTGTCGTATTTTTGCAAAACAAAATTAACAGCCTTGGAAGGATAAGACACGTCAACATTAGGAATATCGGCGTAAGAGCTATAACCGGCAGCTGTGGCAGTCGTCTTGTTCCAAGTAATCGTTCCTCCGGAAAGGGTAGGCACGTAAATAGGAGTAATATCAGCGGCAAAGTCACCCACAGGAGAATTTCCAACCAATGATCCCCACTTAAAAAACACCCCCCGGTAAAACTGTTTACCCGGAAAGGTAGTAGTGCAGGAGTCGGCAAACGTTAAATAACCTTCACCGGTCGTTTCATTCGTCGCTTCCCAGTAAATGTTCGACCCCGCCCACCTAAGACCTTGTTTGATATTAATCTGCAAAATATAGGATTTACCGGCTTTAAAAGCACTATTTTCCTTGTAGATTACAGGCACGTTGGAAAAAGATTTACCGTCAACAGACCCCGAAATATTAAGCGCCGGGGGCTCTTCGCCCGTATAGACAATGCGGTAAGCAGCATCAGTATCACCCGCAAAAAGCGGCTGCGCTGTAGTCGTTCCACCCTTGGTAAGTACAGTGGCAACAGTGGCGCCCGTTTTCGTCAGTGTAGCGGCATAATTATTGGTCAGAGAAACTTCAAAACCAGCGCCAAGCGTACCTCCCACGATAGCTGACAAACTGTATTTCACCCGGCTAAACCGGCGCTTTAAGGTCGGCAACGTTATCTTGCCGGAAGCAGAATACTTAGTCGCGTCTCCGCCCACACTCAAAAGGAAATCGTTCGTAAGAGTACCGTCATTATACGGGGTCATTGATGTGGATGTTGGCAGCGCCGTCGAACCCAAATAGGCATACGCCGTAAAATAGTAAGAGGCGCCGTCCTCCAACTCCATCGGTTGCGCAGACGAAAACAGCTTAAGGCTGCCGTCCGATTGACTCACATAGTCGCTTTCGGAAACCACCGTCGTACTGGGATTACGGGCGATAATATGGATTTTCGTCCCGGCAGGCAGGCTTTCAGTGGCTCGCGTTGGAGCAGCCGGTTCTTCCATCAGGCTTGCTTCCAGTATCCAGT
>JAITAH010000181.1 GCA_031284225.1 Dysgonamonadaceae bacterium
CAAATCTCCTCCTACTGTTTTTGCAATTACTAACCGCGCAATTATCGTTGCTCCCATACCGGTTAGTAATTTTCCTGTTTCTTTAATTGTTGCGCCACTGTCGAAAATATCGTCAATTAAAAGAATCTTTTTTCCGGATATTTCATCCTGCGGGTCATAAGAAAACGCATTACTGACGTTCTTTTTTTTGAGATAACTGTTTTCAAACATTTTTTGTTCTTTTGTTTCCTTTTGTTTTTGCAGTTTGTGTGAAACGGGTATTTTCAAAACCTGCGATATTTTTTCGGCGAAATTTTTCACCAAATTGCCCGAAATTGTTGACGGAATGTATAGAATTAAGTCAAAAGATTCCTGTCCGAATTTTTTTCTAAAAGCTTTTAAAGTTAATTGCAACAGGAAATCGGGAAAATCTCCGGCATTTTCATATTTCGACCTGTGAATGGCGTTTCCTACATTGGAAATGCCGTAATATGAAGCTGCAACGCCATTAACTATGTTCGAGCCGGCGGATTCGACCGTGAGTTCGGGGAGATAGTTTTCTCTGAAATCCTGCAGTTTTGCCATCCATTCGGGCGTAACGATTACTTCTATTTTCTTTTCGCCCGTATTGTCGCAATTGGAGAAAACACGGTTTGAGCTGTCGCCGAGATAATCGCAAAGGAATTTCATTCTCGATCCGTCGGTTTCGACATATTCAATCATCTTTTCAAGGTCTTTTGTTTTTGCTTTTTTCAGTTCTTCAAATGCTTTTGTATTTAACGGTTGCGAATCGGGAATAAACTCGTATTTTTTGTTTTTGCCGTAATTAACTTCTCTGACAATACCCTGCTCTATCAGGTCGGATTTGATTACCCGTATTTGGGTCTGTTTCAGATTTGTCTGTTTAATTAACTCTCTTTCGCCAAAGAGTCCGGACTTGATTGCGTCAAGAACTTTTTCATATTTTTTGATTGAAGGTCTTCCGCCTTCTATAAAAGCTTCCGGCAATTTTCTGTCTTCTTCGGGATTGTAGAAAAGGATGATATACGAGGTTTTCCCGTCTCTGCCTGCTCTGCCGATTTCCTGATAATAATGTATAGACGATTGCGGGATTTGCGTATGAATAATAAAGCGGATATCCGGTTTGTCTATGCCCATTCCCAATGCGTTAGTAGAGATTATGCATTTCCATCGGTTGTTCATCAGTCCGTTTTCTACGGCGATTCGCGAATCGGCGTCAAGCCCCGCATTGTAAGCCGTTGAAGATATTTTTAAGAAATTAAGCCATTTAGAATAAATTTCGGTATCTACTCTTGTGCCGGTATATAGAATGCCTGATCCGGACAATTGTTCGATATTTTTGCCGAGCCAAATCATTTTTTCGTCTTCCGAATTGACTTTGACGACGAAAAGTTTGAAATTGTCTCGCATCAGATTTCCACGAATAACGGTTATTCCGCCGCCTATCTGTCGGGCAATGTCTTCTTCTACTCTTTTTGTGGCAGTAGCGGTTGTTGCAAGAATGGGAAGACTTTTTGGTAAAAGGTTTACGAGATTGACTATGCGTTTGAAAGCAGGTCGAAAATCGTGTCCCCACACCGAAATACAATGAGCCTCATCAACTACGACCATCGACAGGTTCATTTGTCGGGTTGCCTCGATCCATTCGTTATTTTCCTGCCTTTCGGGAGCTATATACAGTATCTTGATTGTTCCATTCTTTGCTTCTTCTATAATCAGGGCATTTTCTTCCTGCGTTTGCTCGCTGTTGATACATTTCGCTGCAATTCCGCGCGATTGAAGTTTCTTCACCTGGTCGCGCATAAGCGCTATCAAAGGCGAAAATATCACTGTCGTACCTTGAAAAACAGTTGCAGGAAACTGAAAACACAGCGATTTTCCAAACCCGGTTTTTTCTATCAGCAACACTCGTTTGCCTTCGAGAATTTTTTCAATAGTATTCCACTGTTCATCGTAGAAATTCGGCAGCCCGAAAGTTTTTTTGAGTAATATTTCCGCATCCTGTCTGGTCATCTTATATCATTCTTTTTATGGAAGATTATGCGTTTTTTTGATCGTAAAAGACTCTCGCAATTTTTAGTATCATACACGTGAACGATGGGGCAAAAATCATGCTTCGCTTCATAACTCCAAATAATAAATTAATTCATTGATGCGGTTGCGCATGGTTTCATCGGCCATTCCTTGCGCCCCGGACGAGTAGCGGACAACATAATCGAAGCGTTGCAGGCTTCGCACTACGGGCGAAGCGTCTTTCAGGTCGATTTTCAGCAGAACGATTTGCTTAGCGGTTTCTTCTTCCAGATAAGAAAAAACATGCAACGCTTGGGCGTTGTTTTGTTCTACCAGATGGGCGATTTGAGAAAGGACATAATCGGCCGGATTCACTTCCAATACTATCCACGACCCTTCGCCGCCCAGATTGCCGGCTTCGTCGAACGTGGCCATGAGCGCAATATATTTGTTTATTAACAATTCTTTGTCCAACATTTTGTAATATTTTCGAGTAAATAAACTAATTTTGTGTCCGTATTGCGTAACAACAGACAAAAATAGCAATTTATATTTAGAAATTAAAATAACATGAACGTATTACTTTTTATTCAAGAAAGTTTGAACGAAGCGGCGATTCCTGCGGAAGCGGCGTCCGTCCCGTCAACGGAAGTGAAAATGAATATTTTGGATTTAGCCATCAAAGGCGGTTGGGTGATGATACCCATTGTATTACTGTTTTTTATTGCGGCGGGAATTTTCATCGAACGGCTGTTAACCATCCGGAAAGCATCGCACGAAAGCGATTCGTTTATGGACCGGATTAAAGATTATATCCTGAGCGGCCGGGTGGATTCGGCAAAAAACCTGTGCCAAAAAACTCATACTCCTTATGCCCGGATGATTGAAAAAGGCCTTAATCGCCTGGGACGCCCGATGAACGATATTCAGGTAGCCATCGAAAATGTCGGCGCCATCGAAGTAGCTAAATTGGAAAAAGGCTTTCCTTTGGTGGCCACCGCCGCCGCCCTGGCGCCCATGCTGGGGTTTTTCGGAACGGTAACCGGCATGGTGCGCGCCTTTTTCGATATGGCCAATGCCGGCAGTAATGTCGATATCACGCTGTTGTCGTCTGGAATTTACGAAGCGCTGGTAACTACGGTAGCCGGTCTGTCGGTCGGCATTCCGGTTTTGTTCGCTTACAATTACCTGGTATCCAAAGTCGATGGCGTGATTGCAAAAATGGAGGCTCGCAGCATGGATTTCATGGATATTTTGAACGAACCGGTAACAAAACAATAAGATGGCTATTCAACGAAGAAGAAGAACAAGCGCCGAATTTGCGATGGCGTCCATGACGGATATGATTTTCCTTTTACTCATATTCTTCATGATTACCTCTACGCTTATCACGCCCAATGCCGTTAAAGTGGACTTGCCCCAGAGCACGCAGCAAACGACCTCCAAGCCGCTGGCGCGGGTAACGATCGATAAAAACCTGAATTATTACGTCGGGTTCGGTACGCAGAAAGAAATTCCGGTCGCTTTTGACGCTATTGTTCCTTTCCTGCAGGAAAGTTATGAACGGAACAATGAAATGTACGTTGCGCTTTATGCCGACGAAACCATTCCTTATTCGGAAGTCATCCGGGTACTGGATATGGTAAACAAGAATAATTTCAAAATGATTTTGGTAACCCGTCCGAAATGAAGCTAACGAAAGAAGAAATATACGGTTTTGGCAGTTCAGCTCTTTTGTGTCTGTTGATAATCCTGATGCTGGCGTTTATTTTTCTGCGAACAGAAGTCCGGGCGGAAGCAGAAGGTATTCCGGTCGAGTTCGGCGCTCTCGAATGGGCTTCGGGCGTGGACGAGCCTGCGCCTTCGGGCAACGATGCGGAAACGCCTGTAGTAGCGCCGGTTCCGGAAGTCGTTCCCCAGCCCGCGCCTCCTGCGCCTCAACCGCCGGTCATTACTCAAACGGACGAACAAACCGCCGCTATCGAAGCCGAAAAACGGAGGAAAGAACAGGAACGGCGGCTCGAACAGGAAAAACGCGAAGCCGAACGCAAACGCATAGAAGAAGAACAGCAGCGCAAAGACGCTATCAACCGGCAAATGACGGAAGCGTTCGGAGCCGGCCATGCGTCCGGAGGCAGTCAGGGAACGGCAGACGCCGGTTCCGGCAATCAAGGCAGCCCGCAGGGAAATGCGGCCGGAGGCGTTGCGTCCGGCGAAGGAGGCGTTGGAAGTTTCAATCTCAGCGGACGCTCGTTGCGCGGCGGCGGATTGCAACGCCCGGCCTACGATGTGCAGGAAGAAGGATCGATAGTAGTAGAAATAACCGTCAATCCGCAAGGCGACGTCGTTCAGGCCGAAGTCCGTTTGCGGGGCACCAACATCGAAAATGCCAATATGCGCCGTTCGGCCGTCGAAGCCGCCAGGAAAACCAAATTTAACGGAATCGCCGGCTCCCAAAATCAGATTGGGACGATTACTTACAGATACACGTTGAAATGACGTGCCGCCGAACAAGGATAATTCAATCAGACAAGGGGGCATGCCCCCTTGTTTTTCGACTCGCAATCCACTGAAAATCAATGTTCATTCTTCGGGATATCCCGTATCAGGCGCGGGATGACAGGCTTTTGAGACAGCCCCAATTCTTAATTTCTAATTCTTAATTATTTTAAACGCCTTCCCATTGACCCGCACGAAGTAAACGCCTTTCGGCAAATGCCCGACAAAGAGGCTTTCTTCGCCCCGAATGGTCTGTTGCAGAACGGTTCGCCCGTTGAGGTCGGCAACGGTTACTTGCAGGGGAGCATTAAAGTCTTTAATGACCTTAAAGAAATCCGCGACCGGATTGGGCTCAATGCGAAAGTCGCTTCCCGCTTCGAGCGCTTCGATTGCCGACGGAACGTAGGCCGTAATCGTGCCGAAATTTTTCCAGACCTCGGCAGTCCGGTAGGCTTCGATGGATTCGGCGGGAACGTAAAGCGTAACTTTGTTCAAATTAACATTGTAAAATACATTATCGTTTATGGTTTGCGGCGTCGGATTCAGGTTGGTAACCTTGGTTAGGCTGCCGCATTCCCAAAAAGCTTCACTCCCGATGCTTGTTACGCTTTCGGGAATGGTAATTGAAGTCAGACTGCTGCAACTCTGAAAAACGCCATTCCCAATGCTGTCACGCCTTCGGGAATGGTAATCGAAGTAAGACCGGTGCAACGGTAAAAAGCATAATTCCCAATGCCTGTCACGCCATTTTCTATTATCACTGTAATAATAGAAGAATGGGAGGAATACCAGGGAGAATAATAATTATAATCACTATAATTCAGCATCGCCCCCGTCCCGCTAATCGTAAGCGTATTGTTTTCCAGCGTCCATGTCAGGTTTTCCCCGCACGTTCCGCTTGTTTGCGACCACCCCGTTGCCGTACCTGCCAGCAACATCATGCTTAAAAATAAAACCCTTGTTCTCATACTGTTTTTAAATTAAAAATTATGAATTAATGTAGAGACGGATAATTATCCGTCTCTACGATTGCGTCATTCATTGCGTCATTCATAATCCCGTTTACGGAATTATCGTGTTTTGAATTTTGCTCCAGGGGCCTTTTTCGCCGCGCGCGCAACATCTCCCGTTTTCCAGGCGGGCCGGGCAGACGTTCCACCGTAAAGCCGGCTTGTTGCATCCGCCGGCGAATCTGTCCTTTGGCGCAGTAGGTGGTCAGAATACCGTCGGGATTCAAGGTCTTGAAAAGCCTGTCGAATAATTCCTGCGACCAGACTTCGGCTTGTTTATCGGGCGCAAAAGCATCGTAATAGACCACATCGTAAGGGCCGGGATAGGAATAATCCTTGAAATCGGCCGCTATTTTTTGTAAGGTGAAAAAAGGCGTCAGCCTTACCGGTTTTTCCCATTCCGCCGCATGAATGTTTTTGAACAACGCTTCGTTGCCGCCGGAATAATTGAGTTTTTCAACGATTTCGTCCGGCAGCGGATATTTTTCCAACCCGGCGTAAAGGATGCTGACGCCGCGTTTTTCGGCTTCCAAAGCGGTAAGGAAAGCATTTAGTCCGGTACCGAATCCCATTTCCAGCACATGAATCCGGGGTTTGAGGCATTGATTCAATCCGGCTTCGATATAAACGTGTTTGGATTCCCGAATCGCCCCGTTCGCAGAGTGGTAACGCTCGTCTATTTCCGGTAAATAGAGCGTATGAGAGCCGTCGGCGGTTACCGTCAGTTGGACGCGCCATGCCATGGAAGCGCTGTGTTTTTCCGGTAGGCCGTAGCGGTAAACAACGCTATGAGTTCGCCGGATTCGTTGGTAACTCTGACTTCAAAGGTGGCTAATTTTTGATGCAGATGTACGATACGGGCTTCTGCCGACAGAACGCCGTCGCCCACGCCTTTGAAATACCGAATACTGGTTTCGACCGATACGGCCAAATTGCCGTAAGCATTAACGGCGGCCGCAAAAGCCAAATCGGCTAAGGTGAAAATGGCTCCTCCCTGCACGACATTCCCTGCGTTGAGGTGCATGTCGCGGATTTCCATTCGCGTTTTGGCTCGTCCCGGTTCCGCTTCCAGCAGTTCGACGCCGGAAAAAGCGGCGTAACGGTCGTGTTTGAAAAATTCGAGTAAAGTCAGGGGTTGAGTTTCCATTCAAAGCCGTCTTTGGAGTCTTTTATTTCGAAGCCCAGCGCCGTCAGGTCGTTGCGGATTTTATCGGAAGTTACCCAATCTTTGTTTTGTTTGGCCTGGAGGCGAAGCTGCAAAAGGATATCCACCGCTTGGGCGAAGGCGGCGTAAGAAGCGTCGTTTGCTTTGGATTCGTTTTTCAACCCCAGCAAATCGAAGAGGAACAAGTCGAACAGCGCCTTTAACCCGGCTAATTGTTCGGCCGACAAAGAAAGGCTACCGGCCGCCGCCGAATGAACGATGCGGGCGACTTCGAACAGATGAGCGATGACGATGGGCGTATTCAAATCGTCGTTCATCGCATCGTAACATTTTTGTTTCAATCCGGCGATGGAGAGGGAGGCTTCTTCCGTTGAGGCGTCGATGCGGCCGAGAACGTCGTATGCTTCCAGCAAGCGGCTGAGGCCTTTCTCAGAGGCTTGTAAGGCTTCGTTGCTAAAATCGACCGTACTTCGGTAATGCGCTTGCAGGATAAAGAAGCGAATCGTCATCGGCGAATACGCTTGCGTCAACAGGCGATGGCGGCCGGTAAAAAATTCTTCCAGATTGATAAAATTGCCCAGCGATTTGCCCATTTTTTGTCCGTTAACGGTAATCATATTGTTGTGCATCCAGTAGCGTACAGCTTCGTGGCCGGTAGAAGCGACGCTTTGAGCGATTTCACATTCGTGATGCGGGAAAATCAAATCCATGCCGCCGCCGTGAATGTCGAACGTTTCGCCCAGATATTTTTTGCTCATGGCCGTACATTCGAGGTGCCAACCCGGAAAACCGTTACTCCACGGACTGGGCCAGCGCATGATATGTTCCGGCGAGGCTTTTTTCCATAAAGCAAAATCTACGGATTGGCGTTTTTCGGCTTGTCCGTCTAATTCGCGGGTCGCATTCAACATATCCTCCACGTTGCGGCCGGACAGAACGCCGTAGCGATAGCTTTGGTTGTATTTTTCCACATCGAAATACACCGATCCTTCGCTCTCGTAAGCATAGCCTTTTTCCAGAATCTCATTTACCAGCTGGATTTGTTCGATGACGTGACCGCTGGCATGCGGTTCGATGCTGGGCGGCAAAACATTAAGGGCTTCCATCGCCTTTTGGTAGCGATTGAGGTAATATTGCGCGACTTCCATTGGTTCCAAATTGTCCAGACGCGCTTTTTTAGCGATTTTATCCTCTCCCGAATCGGCGTCGTTGACCAAATGTCCCACATCGGTGATGTTCCGCACATAACGCACCTTATAACCGATGTGGCTGAGATAGCGGAACAAAATATCAAAAGTAATTGCCGGCCGGGCATGACCCAGGTGCGGGTCGCCGTAAACCGTAGGGCCGCAAACGTATAATCCCACCCGCCCCGGATGCAGAGGGACGAAAGTTTCTTTTTTCCGGCTCAGGGTATTGTAAACAGTCAGTGGATTGTCCATGATTCGTTTATTTGTTGAATGAAAGGGCAAATTTACATAAAAGTTTGCACTTATACACAGACCCATAATTTTTCTTGCAAAAAAACAGAAGAAAGTTAGCCGAAAATCCTCAATTATACGCAAACGGATAAAACAGAAAAGCGCAAGGCGCGCGGTACGCTTAGTTTAATATTAATTATGCAATTATCGTTTTTTTTATCAAATATATTTTCTACTTTTGCCGCCGGTTTTCGATCGAAAGGAATGAAAAAAACAATATTTATATTCTTTTTATGGCTTGCCAATATCACTTTATTGGCACATGCGGCTATTCCTCATCACCACCACCTTTCGGAGCCGACGGCCATGTGTACCGCCCAGCACGAACATCCGGACGCAACGCATCCCGACGGCGAAACCAAAGGAAATGTCAGTTTCGAAGCTTGTTTGATAAGCCATATCTACACCAAAGCGGACAATAATAAACCGGACATCCAATCGCCGGACGCTCGGTTTCAGCCGGCGATTTGCCTGCTGTTCCTGTGTCCCGACTGTTCCATCGACCAAATCAGCGTTTCGAGCAGGCGGCGATTCCTGCCCAAACCTTATTTACCGTTTTCTTCTACCGAATTTATCGCCCAATCCGCCGGATTACGGGCGCCTCCGGTTTGCTGAGGATTAATTATCCTATTTACGTATTTTTTAGCGAATTATGGATTTATATCCGTAAGAACGCTCGTTTATTTATTTTTTTATAATTAATAATCAGCAAAAATGAAATTAAAAACATATCTATTATACCCTGTAATGGGCGTCGTTCTGCTGGGATGCGCCCACAGCCATACGCAAAAAGACGAACAACATGAAGCGGCCGAACTCGAAAACGGCGACGCCACTATATTTACCCGCAAACAACAGGAAAAAGTAAATTTTGCCGTCGAGCAAATCCTCCCGCAAGCGTTCGGGCCGGTTATCCGCACCGTCGCACAAATTCAACCGGCGCCAAGCGACGAGCGGATCATTACCGCTAAAACGGCAGGCAACGTGCTTTTCCTCAACGACCTTGCGGTGGAAGGAAAAGCTGTCGGCGCCGGACAAACTTTATTCGTTATCGACGGCAGCGGCGCGGCCGATAATAATCTTTCTATTCGCTACGCGGAAGCCGAAAGCGAATACCGGCGGGCAAAAGCCGAATTTGAACGCAAACAGGCGCTGGTCGAAAACAATATCGTCTCCCAAAGCGAATGGATGAAAAGCCGGACGGATTTGGCTAACGCCGAAGCCGTATTCAATCACCTGAAACGGAATTTTCCCACCGGAAAGCAAGCCGTCAGCTCGCCCAGCAACGGATTTATCGCACGCGTACTGGTGCGCAACGGACAATATGCCGAAGCGGGACAACCGATACTCGTCGTTTCAAAAAACCGCGACCTGTATCTCAAAGCGGAATTGCAAACCAAATATTTCGACGCTCTGAGCAGCGTCCGGTCGGCCAATATCCGCATAGCGGACAGCGACCGCGCTTACACGCTCGACGAACTGAACGGGAAAATGGTTTCTTACGGCCAATCGACCGATATGAATCATCCGTTAATTCCGGTCGTATTCCGGGTGAATCGCCAGGCGGGACTGTTGCCCGGCCGGTTTGTCGAATTGTTCATTCAAACCCAAACCGACGCACAGGCGCTCGCCGTTCCCAACGAAGCCCTTGTGGAAGAAATGGGCAACTATTTTGTTTACGTGCAACTATCGCCCGAACGCTTCGAGAAACGGGCGATTGAAAAAGGCGCTACCGACGGACTGCGCACCGAAATCAGGAAAGGCGTAACTAACGGAGAAACTGTCGTCAGCCGAGGCGCCATATTCATTAAACTCGCACAGGCCGCCGGAACGACCGATGTTCATTCCGGACACGTGCATTAATTCTCCGAAGTTATGCTGAACAAAATCATACAATTCTCTCTTAAGAACAGACTTTTTATCTTTCTGGGAGCGGCGTTACTGATCGCCGGCGGTATTTACACTGCCGATAAAATGGATGTGGATGTGTTTCCCGATCTTACGGCTCCAACGGTTGTTGTAATGACCGACGCCCACGGCTTATCGTCCGAAGAAACGGAACGCTTAGTAACTTTCCCCATCGAAACGGCCGTAAACGGCGCTACCGACGTGCGCCGCGTGCGCTCGGCGTCGATGCAGGGCTATTCGTTCGTATGGGTAGAATTTAACTGGGGCGCAGATATCTTCAAAGCCCGGCAAATCGTTAGCGAAAAAATGCAGACGCTCGGCGGCAGCTTACCCGAAGCGATTGTACCGACGCTGGCGCCGCAATCGAGCATCATGGGCGAAATCCTGTTTATCGGGCTTCAGTCCGATTCGACTTCGCTCATGGATTTGCGCACGCTGGCCGAATGGGTGGTCAAACCCGCTATCCTGGCAACGGGCGGCGTATCGCAAGTAACCGTGATTGGCGGCGACAGCAAGCAATATCAACTGCTGGCCGACCCGCAACGCATGGACGTTTACGGAATTACGATGGACGATCTGGCGCAAACCGGCCGCACGTTCAGCGATAATTCGACGGGCGGCGTTATCCGCGATTACGGCAACGAATACGCCCTGCGCGGCATTGCCCGCACTAACGACCTGGAACAGTTGGGCGCTACGCTGATTAAATCCGTGAACGGCCGGCCGGTACGGGTAGCCGATGTGGCGGAAGTGAGCATCGGCAGCGCCGTTCCGATGGGATACGCTTCGCAAAACGCGCAACCGGCGGTGATCTTATCTATATCCAAACAGCCCAATATCAATACGCTTCAGGTAACGAAGAAGATCGAACAGAATCTGGCGGAACTGCAATCGACATTACCCGCCGGCGTCCGGTTGGATTCGCGCATTTTCCGGCAAGCCGATTTTATCGAAGCGTCGGTTCGCAACGTCGGCAGCGCGCTGATAGAAGGGGCGCTGTTCGTTATACTCATTCTCTTCCTCTTTCTGGCCAGTTTCCGCACGACCGTTATTTCCGTGATTGCCATTCCGCTTTCGCTATTGGGAACGGTCATTATCCTGCGCCTCCTGGGAATGAATATCAATACAATGACGCTCGGCGGCATGTGTATCGCCATCGGTTCGCTGGTGGACGACGCTATTATCGACGTTGAAAACGTCTATAAACGCCTGCGGCAAAACCATCGCCAACCGGAAAACAAGCGGCGATCGGCGTTCAACGTCGTATTCGACGCCTCAAGCGAAATCCGCGCATCGATCCTGAATGCGACTTTTATTATTATCGTCGCTTTTATTCCGCTGTTTTTTCTTTCGGGCATGGAAGGCCGGATGCTTCAACCGCTGGGGGTTGCGTATATCGTTTCGCTGTTTATGTCTCTGATTGTGGCGATGACTCTGACGCCGCTGCTATGCAAGCTCATGCTCTCCGGGGAAAAGTATCTGGACAAAAAGGATAAAGACAGCTGGCTGACCGGCAAACTGACCGCCGTTTACGAAACTTCCCTCGCCTGGGCGCTTCGGAACAAGAAAAAAGTGTTCTATCCCACGCTGGGCGTTTTTCTCGTTTCGGTAATTTTATTTTTCACGATGGGGCAAAGTTTCCTTCCCGATTTCAACGAAGGCTCGCTGGTGATTTCGGCCGTTACCCAGCCGGGCGTATCCATCGAAGAAAACAACCGGTTGGGCAATTGGATGGAAACCGAATTGCTGAAAATTCCCGAAGTAACCGGCACGGCGCGGCGAACCGGACGCGGCGAACTGGACGAACATTCGCAAGCGCCCAACAGTTCGGAAATAGAAGTACAATTCCGATTGGGGAAAACAAGCCGCGCCGATCTGATGGCCGCCGTCCGCGAAACGCTGGCTGATATTCCCGGCGTAGTCGCTACCGTCGGGCAGCCGCTCGGTCATCGCATCGACCATATCCTGTCCGGTACGCGGGCGAACATTGCTATCAAATTATTTGGAACCGATTTGAGTACGCTGTTCAGGATGGGCAATCAAATCAAATCGTCCATTCAAGGCGTTGAGGGCTTGGCAGACGTCAGCGTGGAACAGCAAACCGAAACTCCTCAGTTGCAAATCCGCGCCAACCGGGAACGGCTGGCTCAATACGGCATTACGATCGAAGCCTTCAACCGCTTCGTCGAATGGGCGTTTGCCGGCGAAAAATTAGCCGATATTTACGAAGGGCAACGCAGTTTCGATCTCATACTGCGTCTGAACAAGAACTATACGGGCGGTATCGACGCGGTGAAATCGGCTTTGATTACGACCGGCTCCGGACGCAAAATTCCTTTGGACGAAGTCGCCGACGTGGTTTCCGCAGGCGGCCCGAACGCTATTTCCCGCGAAAACGTACAGCGGAAAATCGTCGTATCGGCCAATGTGGCGGGACGCGACTTAAAAAGCGTCATGAAAGACGTTAAGACGAACATCGGCCAAAACATTTCCTTGCCCGAAGGCTACCGCATCGAATACGGCGGACAATTCGAGAGCGCCGAAAACGCCTCGCGCACCCTGCTGATTACTTCGGCGCTGGCTTTGGGCGTGATTTTCTTTCTACTTTACGGCGAGTTCAAAAACTTGACGCTTTCGGCCATTGTGTTGCTCAATCTGCCGTTGGCGTTGATTGGCGGCGTGTTCGCCGTGTTCTTCACGTCCGGCATTGTCAGTATTCCGTCTATTATCGGATTTATTACGCTTTTCGGCATCGCTACGCGCAATGGTATTTTGCTGATTTCGAAATACCAACGCTTACGACAACGCGAGACGCCTTTGCGCGAAACGGTATTGTACGGCTCCATCGACCGCTTAAACCCAATATTGATGACTGCGCTGACGGCCGCCCTGGCGCTCATTCCGCTCGTGCTGCAAGGCGACAAACCGGGCAACGAAATACAAAGCCCGATGGCGGTTGTGGTTCTGGGCGGACTGCTTACGTCCACCCTGTTAAATATTTTTATTGTTCCGATCGTATATGAATGGATTCAAAAAAGAAAACAAAAACATGAAGAAATTAATCATTAGTCTGTCGCTGCTGGCCGCCGTTTGGCCGGCGACGGCGCAAAACGGATACGACGCCGTTTTACGGCAAATAGAAGCCAACAGTATTGCGCTCATCGCCTTGCGCGAACAGATCGACGCGCAGAAACTGACCAACCGCACGGGGATTTACCCGACGAACCCCGAAGTGGAAGCGAGTTACCTGTGGGGCGCTCCCCACGGGATCGGCAACCGCGTCGATCTGTCCGTCCGCCAGTCGTTCGATTTTCCTGCGGCTTACGGATACCGCAACCAAATTGCCGGTTTGCAGAATGCGAATGCCGAACGGTTCTATCAATCCGAACGAATCAAAATACTGCTTTCCGTCCAACAGACCTGCGTCAATCTGATTTATTACAACGCTTTAGACAAGCTATACGCGCAACGGCTGCAAAACGCCGAAACCCTTGCCGCCGCCTACCAAGCCCGGCTGGAAAAAGGCGACGCCAACCGGCTGGAATACAACAAGGCGCAATGGAATTTGACCGCCGTGCAAACCGAAAAAACCCGCATCGAGGCCGAACAAACCGCCCTGCTGCTGGAACTTCGGCAAATGAACGGCGGCCGAGCTATCGTTCTTACGGACACGGTTTATCCGGTTCAAAGCCTGCCGGACGATTTTGCGGATTGGTACGCCGGCGTCGAAACCCGGCATCCGGCCCTGCAATACGCCGGCGGACAAATCGAAATCGGACGGCAGCAGGTAAAACTGAACCGCGCTCTGGGCTTGCCGGGATTCTCGGCCGGTTACATGAGCGAAAAGGTGGCTGGCGAACAGTTTCAGGGCATTACGCTCGGCATTTCTATCCCCCTGTGGGAAAACAAAAACCGCGTGAAACAGGCCAAAGCGCAAGTACGGGCGGCTGAATCGGCGCTCAACGATAACAAAAAACAGGTTTTCAACCATTTGCAAAACCTGTACCTGAAAGCCGCCGCCCGGCGGGAAAACGCGCAGAAACTCCGCGCTTCGCTCTCGGAAAACAACAACGAGCCGCTGCTGAAAAAAGCGCTGGACAGCGGCGAAATCTCGCTGTTGAGTTACCTGACGGAAATCGAATATTATTACGACGCTTTCAACAAGATGCTGGAGGCCGAGCGTGATTACGAGCAGGCAAGAGCGGAACTGTCGGCCATTGAGTTGTAAGGAGGTTTTATTAGACAACTTCGCCGGGCGCCGCACAAGCCCGGCGGGGTTTATGAGCAAATTATTGCATAATATCCAAATCACTATTCATAATTCGGAAATTATCCGTATAACGAACGATACCGGCATTTTTTGCCCGTATATTCAAACCGGTCATTTCGATGTTCCGGATTACGGAATCTTCTGTTCCGATGCAGTTGACGAAAACGTCGGCACTTTCCGACCGGATATCCGACAGATAGATATCCCGAAAATGCGGCAAGCCTTGTTCCTTGCTCACCGGTTGCAAGAGAGTTTTCCAGTGCAAGGGCAAGGTTTTGTTTTTATAGCCGGCCGGCAGCTCCGAATAGCTGTAAGAAGGGTTCCAATTCATGTCGCAGTTGAAAACGAATTTCACACTGTCGGCTTGTACGTTGTTCATGTAAATATGTTCAACGACGCCTCCCCGTGTCATCGCCGATTTGATGCGCAGAACGGCGGACGTTCCCAAGGCGCGGCTTTCAGTGCAATAAACATAGCGGATATCTCCGGAAGTTTCGCTTCCGCAAGTGATTAATCCCGCTCCCTGACGGGCGATGCAATTCCGGATAAATACGTATTCGGTGGGTCGTTTGACCCGTAACCCGTCGGCGTCTCGTCCTGCTTTGAGGCAAATATTATCGTCGTTGCAATCAATATCGCAGTTTTCAACCAGAATATGGTGCGAGGAATCGACGTCAATTCCATCGGTGCTTGGACCTCGTTCGTCCGTATTGTTCCGAATGGTAACGCCATTCACCGTACAATACGAAGAATAAAGCAACTGAATTGTCCAAAAACCCGCCCTTAAAAAGGTCAAGCCGTTGATGGTAACATCTTCCGATTCCGACACCAGCAGAGAACGCACCCGTTTACAGTCGTAATCCACAACCCACCGCAAGCCCTGTTGGTCGTACTTTTTACGCATTTCCCAATAGTTGTCCCATAAATATTTTCCATCGCCATCGATAATGCCCTCGCCGGTAATGGCAACTTTTTTCCGGTTCAAGACGTTAATGATTGCCGATGGCCAGACCATTTCGATGCCGGCTACCCGTGTCGGGACGTCGGGAAAATCTTCTATACGATTAATGGCTTTCAGTGTAACTCCTTTATCTATATGCAATTCTATATTGTTTTTCAAGTAGATCGCCCCCGTTAGATAAACGCCCGGCAAAAATTCTACCCGTCCGCCGCCATGCGAAGCGCAATCGTCAATAGCGGCTTGTATGGCTTGCGTATTCACTGTAACGCCATCCCCGAAAGCGCCGTAATCATTGACTTTGAAAAGAGCGTTCTTTTCCGGTTGACTTTGAGCGCCTACGGTTTGTGTCCATTGCGGCTGGTTTTTATCTACCCTTTTTGCTACCTTTTCCGGCAAAGCGATATGAGTATCCCGAATATCTATGTTTTGCGTATCGTCTAACACAAATCCCGGACGAAAATCGGGTTGTTCAAAATCGACTTCCAGATTTTGGAAACGGATGTTCCGGGCATGCCGGATATAAAATGCAGAAGCGGGGATTGTGCCGAACATCCAGGGTTCGGGATAGACTTTTTCGTTTTCCGGAGGCGAAAGCGCCGCATCTTCCTTACTGTAACCGCCTTTGTAATGAATCCGAATGTTGCTCAATGTTACCTCTTCAACCGCATGTCCGGGTATGCCGCTGATAATGGAAGCATAGCGCGAATCGGCGTTGAAAACGTTGATGTTATCTATGAAAATCCGACGCATTTTCCCGACCGGCGTACCTTCCGGACTGCGCATTCGGGCGCCCAGGCGCAGGAAAAACGGCGCATTAACAATATCGCGCATGGTAATATTGGATATGGTAATATCTTCCAGGCTGCCTCCATCCACCGTTTCGAGGGCTAACCCGCGGCAGCGGTCGAACACGCAGTTGGAAATGGCGATGTTTTTGAAGCCTCCGCTCGATTCGGTACCGAACTTAATCCGTCCGCAAGTAAAGCCGTGGTCGGGCGCTTGCGGCTCGTCGCGTCGATAGGAACCGTCGGCCACTGTTCCCTGGTCATAGCCGCTTACGGCGCAGTTGGTAATAGTAACATTTTCCGTGTCTTTGAAATATCCCAATCCGTAACTGGCTTTCAACACAATGGCGTCGTCCCAAGGGGAATTGACCGTACAGTTGGAAATCCGGACATTCCGGCAACAGTCGATATCCAATCCGTCGCGGTTGGTATCAATCAGGAGGTTGTCGATGCTCATGTTTTCCACGCCGGTTGCCAGCAAGGCAAAATGTCCGCAATGCAACATTCGCAAGTCTTTCAGCGTGATGTTTTTACATTCTTTCAGACTAATGGCTTTATTGGCGACGCCCTGGAGGCGACTTTCTTCGCGGCTCAGTCCCTTTCCGTCAATCGTTCCGGAGCCGCAAATCGTAATATCTTCTTCGTTTATCGCCCATAACAAGCTGTTTTTCCAATGACTGTGTCCGAAATCCTGAAAACGGTCGTATTCGTTCGGTTCGGCCTCGTCGTAACCTTCTGTGGCAGATGGAAAAGCCGCCGTAATCGTAGCGCCTGCATCCAACAACAAGCGGATATGGCTTTTTAATCGAATGGAATACGAGAGATAATGGCCGGCCGGCAAATAAACGGTTCCGCCCCCGTTGGATGCGGCGGTTTCGATGGCCTGATTAATCGCGTAAGAATCAATCTGTTTGCCATCGCCTTTGGCTCCGAAATTTTTTACGTCGTAATATCCATATACCTCTTTACGAGGGTTTGTCCGAAGTTCGGTTTTGTTTTTATTCTGTTTGGGGCGTGCGCCGTCGCGCTCGTATTGATCCCGCGAAGACTCTTTGCCATTAAAAAGCGCTTCCATCATCCAATAATTATAATCTGCTTTTGCATTTTGTTTGTAAAAGCAGAAATAATATTTTTTCCCGGACAGCACAGGCAGTTTGGCCGCTAATGCCGGAGCGTCGGTTTTCTTCCCCGACCGGAAAAAGGCCAGAGGCGAAGATTGCCGGCGAGCGTCCGACAAGCGGATATCGGATTCGGGAGGCACGCAGGCCTGAATGGTGCGCAACGCCATGCTTTCCCCGTAATAGACGGTAAAAGCGTTTCCTTCTACACTATAAACATGGTCTTTACAAAGCGCCGGAGTAGATCCGCCGAACGACCAGAAAAGTTCCGTATTATTCGGAATATCTTTCGGGCAAACTTCCACAATGAAACCTTCCGTATCCTGTAAAGGATGCGTTATTACTTGAATGTCATTCCGGTTTTCGGTCAGCCATTCGCTTTTTTCATTGGAGATTAAACCCAATTGAAAGGTAAAATCTTCTATGGTTTCCGGCCAAGCAAACAATGCAGAAGCCTTGATTCCAAATACAATCCCCAAAAATACGACTTTTTTATAATTCATAATTCTTGATTTTTCAGTTCATCCGGAGCATCCGACGTATAAGTATTGACCCGTTCATCCGCATTCCGGTAAAGGTCGCGGACGCATTCCAAAGCGACGGTACAGTCCGGCCGGAATGCATCCGACTGCATATAATGAACCATGGACGTGTATAATTGCTGCGCCACCGGACGTTTTTCCCAATCTCGCTTCAAATCCGCACTGCAAACGAGGAGTTTACCGCTCAGTACATTCACTTCGAACAACATTCCGATTTTGCGATTCAAAAACCAGGTATCAATACTTTGTATCAGCGGTTGAAACCCTTTCGGGAAAGCGGTCAGTTGCATAACTTGCGCGTTGTGCACTAACTCCCACCATTGTAACTGGCTGTGATAATCGGTCGGAAATTCCTTAAAAACCGGATGATCCGGATCTACCAAAATTCCCGTCGTATGCGGCGGACGCATCTTGAACCACGAAGTATTCCAAAAAACCGGTTCCAAATGTTGCACAATGTCTTTGCCGTATTCTACTTTTCCGGCGGCGAGTAAGAGTACTTTACCGCCGTTTTTCAGCTTTTCTACAGCGGCGGCGTCCAACGTATCCGTTTCGTAAATCTCTGCCAATACGGGTTTTTCCTGTACCGGATAGATAAAAAAATCCCAATCGTTGATAAAAGGAGTGTTTTCGATGGCGATTTCCAAATTGACTTTGACCGCTTCCCGAATATCAGTCAATGGGATATTAATTGTTCCGGTTTGGCGCCCTTGTCCCGGCAGAATATTTCCCGGTTGCATTTCCCCGGAAAATAAAATTTGTCCGCGACGGTTCTTTAACGTCCATACAATCTTGGCGTTTACGAGAGGCGCTTGTCCGAAATGCGTTATTTCCACATCGGCCAGTAACGTTTCGTTATTGCGGTAAACAAATTTGTCGATGCGGATCAGCGGAACGGTTTCGTTGCAAAACCGACGGAAGCGCTCTGCGTCGATATAGCCTTTTTCATCCCAGAAAACATCCAAAACGCCCACTAAAGCGGTTCCTTGACCGGAATAGTCATTCAGCGCCAGCAATTGGAACCCGGCATAACCGGGGGTTCGCAGGTTTTTTTCAATCTCGTGTTTGTAAGCCAAGGCCTGCAACTTGCCTGAAGCCATCATGAACTTATGCGCCAAGTCCGCCAAATCGTGATCGGCCAGATCTTCCTTAAAAAGTTCAAAGTTTCGCGCTTTATAAACGCCTGTGTATTTATCGATTTCATCGAAATTCGGGAAAGCGCAATACTGTCCGGATTCGTGCGAAACGTAAGGTTGTTGAATTGTATCGATACGCGCCCTATAATCCGAACGGCTTTCGGGACGGCGACTCCAATCCAATCCGCGTGCGCCTGCCTTCACGTGATATTGATTCTTCGGTTGCCACGCCCAGCTTTGTCCTACCGATGCGCCGGTATATACGCGGCGGGGATCCGTTTTTGTCCAGTAATCGACGAAATTACTTACCCATGGCACCCACTTGCCCGCCGGTTCGTTTCCGCAGGCTAACATGCAGAAAGAAGCGTAATTGCCGTATTGTTTTACCATGCGTTGGGTCTCCGTCATCAGGTATTCGTCAATGGGACGTCCCAAACCCAATCCCGAACCGTGATTCGGCCAACTGGGGCCTTCGGGTTGCAGATAGACGCCTATCTTGTCGGCGGCCAGAAATGCCGCTTCCGGCGGACAATAGGAATGAAAACGGACATGATTCAGTCCGAAATTTTTGCAAATTTTGAACACGCGAATCCAGGAAGCCGTATCCATAGGTGCATAGCCGGTGAGCGGGAAATCGCAGTTTTCCACAGTTCCGCGCAACACGATCGGACGACCGTTGATATGGAAATATTTTCCTTGAATCGTAAACTCGCGCATACCGAATTGTCGCGATTGCGTTGCGGTTGCGTTACCGACCTTATCCTTGTCGCAGAAAAGACTTGCCGTTAATTGATACAACGCCGGATGAAATTCGTCCCAAAGTTGAACCTCCTCGCCCATCGGCAATTCGGCCGTTATGGTATTGAGTCCTTCATTCGCGGAAAAAGGAATCGTAACGGCAGGAACATTGTGTTCGCGCTCGCTGTTGAAACTTTGCGCCGCTAACCGAATCTTTCCCTTTTGCCTGCCGTTCAATGCATTGCAGATTGTTATTTTCAGGAGGGCTTTTTTCTCTTTTATATTCGGAAAAATCTGTATGTCATCGAAATAGATTTTGCTTTCCGCTTCGATGTAGATATTTCCGACAATCCCGTTCCAATTGCCTTGGGTTTGATCGGTGATGCTGTGGGAATCTTTCCCGACATTGATTTCCTTGGTAGTATTATCAATGGCGACGACTATCCGGTTATCGCCGGGTTTTGCCACATTGCTTATATCAAATTCATGGGGAACGCAATGGCTCATAAACTCCCCCGCTTTTTGTCCGTTTACCCAGACAACCGTTTCTACATGAGGACGTTCTAAGTGCAACACGATTCGTTTGTTTTTCCAGGAAGCGGGAAAGCGCACATTTTTTCCGTACCATGCCCAGCCGATATAATGTTTGGCGGGAGTAAGGAAAAACGGAATCTTCAGATTACCGGGTTGACGGTATTTTTCCAAACGAGGATTGTGGTAATAGGAACTATCGTAAATACTTCCTTCCCAACGGGTTTCTAATGTGATATCGTCTCCTTTACGATTTTCGGGCATGGAGCCGGGCAACTGAATCCGGTCGGCAAAGGTTTCGTTGAACCACGATTGTTCTATTCCTTCGCCGTTCCGGTTGATGGCAAATTCCCAAGTCCCGTTCAACGGAATACGTTCCTGAGCGAATAATGCGCTGACGGCAAGCGAAAAGAGGAGGGCGAAACCGCTTGTGTTTTTCATCTATTCTAAATAAAAGACTTCTTCCAAATACGTTGTTACCGGTGAATGGTCGGGATTGACTTCCATAATATCGCTCATATAATCCCACCATTTTTGTTGAATTTCGACCTTTCCGAGTTCCTGCGAAGAAATGCCTTCGCTTTGTTTCTGTACGCCGAATAAAACATTGGTTTCTTCATCCAAAAAAATAGAATAATCGCCGATACCCGATTTTTTGATGAGTTCGACGATTTCCGGCCATATTTCGTTGTGCCGTTTGATGTATTCTTGTTTGAAGCCGGGCTTTAGCTTCATCTTAAATGCGATTCGTTCCATATCGTATTTTAAAAATTAATGTTTATAAAGAAAAAGTCAGATATTATTCCACATCTACCGTCATCAAATTCAAAACCATCCCCTCGCTCAACATCCCCGACTGAATCAGTATTCGCTTGCTGTCTTGACTGAAAATCGGATGCGTATGGTCGGGTTTCATGCGATGTCCGGCGGTGAGCAGAGTGAGTTCTCCGGTTTGCCGGTTGATAAGATAAACGCAGCCTTTGAAAGTATCGCCGGTAGCCCAACGGCCGTCGGGCGATCCGTTGCTGTGCCAAAAGCCGCCTAACTGTCTGTTTCCCATGTCTTCTTCCACTTGTCCGAGCAGTTTCATTTGTTTGTTTCGCAGGTTTACTACAGCAATGCCGGTAGGTTTTTCGCGCAGGTAAGGCAAGTGCCCCATAATATTGAACATTACCTCGTCGGGACCGGATACGGTTTCGTGCGTAACCCATTCATCGGGAGTTTCCATATACGCCGGGCGATTGTTCGAACCATCGGCTTTGACTGTCCAAATACGTATAGGAGCATCACCGGTAGTTTCGTGGCAATAGATGATTTCGCCGGATATCCACGGATTGGCTTGCAGATGTCCCATACGAAAATCAAGATCGATTACTTTAGTAATTTTTCCGGTATGAATATCTATTGCCCGGATGCCGCTTTTCCCTTTTCCCGCCGTTTCAAAACGGATGCGCGCCGCTTCACGCGATTCGGTCGGATCGGTATTGCGATTATCTATTGACGAACGGTTAGCGTTTGGAGGCGGCGCAAGCTTTTGTTGCGGTTGAGCAGGTTGCGGCGAATTAAGCGATATACCCAGATAGAGTTGGGTTTCATCGGCGTCGAGCGCCATGTTATCTCCTCGCATATCGGAAGGCAAAACGGCAATGATTCTTTCGTATTGTTTCGGATTTTCGACTGCATCGGATAGCGCGTCCCGAAGCAATCGGCCGATATTCAGTTCTACGATTTGGCATGGCATTTCGGCGCTTTTATTGTCGCCACGTATAAAAAAAAGTTTCATTTCTTTGCGGGAAAGATTAAGGCTCCCTGTACTAACTGTCGGATCGTCCGTCAGTTGTACGATATCGCCGGTTATTTCGTTTACTACGAACAGTTGCGAACCGTTTCCGCCCCGTTGAGAACGGAAGATAATCCATTGACCATCGGCAGTCCACGTATCGTGGGTTTGGTAAGGCTTGGCGTCGCTGTATGCCGAAGCGGTCAGTACGGTGAGCGACCTTCCGGTAATCGAGTCAATAATGATTTTCTTTTCCGACGGATAACGTTTTCCGACATTGGAAGCCATCACTGTCAGCGAAAGCAATATAAAAACCAGTAAACTGTTACATCTTTTGCGTTTCAACATTTTATTTTTCTTCAAAAATGGGTGAATCGGTTTGTATTTTTTTATCGTAAAATTGTACGGCGCTATCATTCATTTTCGGATGTTTTTGTTGTAACAAAGCCGTAATTTCAGCGCCAGCAAGTAAGACAGGCCCATACCCATGAGCCGCAAACACATTGACCGGACGATAATCGTAGAAAGCCGGGTCAAAGCCCATACCCGTACCAACACAAACCCCTTCGACCTGTCCTTGGTCGTTTACTTGTTTCGATACGGCATTCCAAGCTAACAACGCGCAAGGTCCGTAAGCTTTTGCATCTATCCATCCTCGATTGATAGCCCGTGCAATTGCATAAGTATAAATAGCTGTTGCAGAAGTTTCAAGGTAGGAATCATTGCGGTCGAGTAATTGTCGCCAACGCCCGTCGTCGGATTGCAGGGAGGCGAGGCCTTTAATGTGTTTTTTCAGCAAAACCATTACTTCATTGTAAGCCGGATGGTCTCGGGGAAGGACTTCCAGAACTTCTACCAACGTCATCACTGCCCAGCCGTTAGCGCGTCCCCAGAAAAAAGCGGGATGTTCATCCATATTTTCTACCCAGCCGTGCATGAAAAGATTTTTTTCGGGGACAAACATTCGTGAAGCAAACAAACGGATTTGTCGTGTCGCTTCATCATAATAAGCGTTATCGCCGGAATATTTTCCCATCCAAGCCAAAGCAGGGATAGACATGAACATATCGTCGAGCCAAAGCGTATGATAATGCGGGCGGTTGCGGGCTAAAGTTCCGTCGTCAAGACGCAATTGACCATGCATAATCCAATCCATATAGTTGTGGATAATATCATCATATTGAGAAGATTGTGTTCGGATTGCCGTTTTAATGAACGCTGTACACATAGAACCTGCATCGTCTAAAGCTTGGGGCGAAATCAGTTGTCGCAATTGCGGGTCGCCGATGTTGTTTTGTTCCATTTGTTTACGAAAATAAGGCGCGGTTTCGCTCAAAAAATTCAGCCGTTGAAGCGTATAATTTGTAAATTTTTTGTCGAGAGTCGTTTCTCCGACAAGCAACATACCTGCGTAGGTAACTCCCCATTCATAACTTGCCAGACGGAATGCGCCGCGTTGCAATTCTTTTCCATCGCCGGTATCAATCACTTGGGCAGGGGTTTCCGTATCTAAATAAGTTAAAATTCTGTTTACTGTTTTTTTTACTGATTCTATCGAAGGAACGCCATACGGATTTTCATATTCCGGTTGCAGCAAATGCAAAGGCGTATTGAAATCGTTTACGCCCTTTTGTTGCCCCCAAAGAGGCATTGTAAACAGCAAGAGTACGAAACAATATTTTTTTGCGCGTATCATCCTTTGTCTTATTTTGTTGTCCAAACAGTTATACCTGCGCAGGGAATCTCTTTTCCACCAATCAAATATTCCGAAACTGCCGGCAAAGGCAACGTATAAGGTTGGTCGGCATAATTTACGGCAATGCCAAACCCGTTACGGTATTCGATGTGAAGACCGGGCGGTAAATCCAATATCGGAATATTCAAACGGGAATAGATTTTTTTCAAAACCGCTTTTTCCAAGTCGCCGTTTTTTGAATCAACGCCAACGTAAGCGACGGTTCCTTTCCCCAAACGGCGGAAAACAATAGCCGGCTTGCCTTCGTAAAAATCGCCGGAATAAGTCGCCCAAGATTCAAGGCCTTGTCCCGGAGTAAGACTGAGTATTTCGCCCCAACTTGTCCACGGATATTTTTTTTCGTCGAACACAATGGAATCCGGCGTTTGAGGAAGCAACAAATCGTAGAAATCGATTTTTGCTCCAATCAATGGTTCTATAAGCGCTCCGAAAGGCGCTTCAAAAAGTTGTCCGTTCCGGGTTTTATGTCCTGTACGGCAAGTCAAAACCAAATTTCCACCTTTTTCAACATAGTTCATCCATCGTTTTACCAATAAAGAATCAATCAGTTCGTAAGCAGGTGCAATGATTACGTTGTAGGTTGAAAAATCAGTCGATTCTTCGATAAAATCCACCGGCGCTCCGAAATTTTTCAGTACATTGTAATACTTATCTATATGATTTTCGGTGTTCCATTCGGTCGTTTGCGGATTTCTGCTTATTTCCCAAGCATTTTCATGATTGTAAAGAATAGCGGCGCGACGTTTTTCGTAATCGTCGGGATTTTTCACATCTTTCCGGTATTGTTTTCGTAAATCCTTTATTTCCTGCATGAAACGGGCATATTCCAAACCTCCGGGAGTAGGGGTAACACCGTCGGGGCCTACAATTCCGTAATGATACAGTTCCGTACCGTAAATAGGTTGACGGTAACGATAAGTGCAAACAAAGCGGCTGCCTCCGGCAAATACGTGCCACAACCACAAGCGAACGGCGCCCGGATACGGCTGCGGATTGATTTTCCCCCAATTGACTTGTCCGGGTTGCAGTTCCATAACGCCATAAACTCCGTCAATCGGCCGAAAAAAATCGTTGGCTTTGGCAATCCGCTCCACAGGGCCTAAGCGGTACCCTTTGCGTCCGATGCCATAGTTTTCGCCGAACACCATATAGCGGGTATAAGCATGGATATCCAATTCCCGGCTTTGCCGCAGATGGCCGTCGTTGTATTCGGGAATATAATTGGTGGTAATCCATTGATTGTTAACGCAATGACGACGGATTGTTTTTGCTTGTTCATCTAAAAAACCGGACATTTCTTCCGTCGAAAAACGGTTGTAATCAAGTATTTGGTGCGCATTCATAAACTGCTGCGCGAAACGCGGAATATTTATTTCGTCAAAGCGATTGTATGTCTGGCTCCAGAACGCCGTTCCCCAAGCCTGGTTCAAAGCGTTGATCGTTCCATATTTGTTATCCAACCAATTTCGAAAACGTTCTTGAGCCTCTTTTCCGTAGTCTTGGGCAGGGCGGGGTTCGTTATCCAATTGCCAGCCGATGATGCGTTTGTCGTTTCCATACTGTTGCGCGAGTTTATCAATCATTTTTAAGGAATATTCCCGGTAGTAATTATTGGAAACCGAGGGATGTTGACGGGCGCCATGGTCTAACTTTATACCGTTTTCTTTTTCGATTAATATTTCGGGATGATTGCGCGACAACCAAACCGGCGGTGTGGCTGTGGAAGTACACATAATCACTTTCAAACCGTTGCGAGCGGCAATATCGACTGCACGGTCGAGCCATGCGAAATCGTAAACGCCTTCGGAGGGTTCTAACTGCGCCCAGGCAAATTCGGCGTAATGCACAAATTCAAAGCCTAATTCTTTGATTTGTTTTAAATCGCGTTCCCATTGCGATTCATTCCAGTGTTCGGGATAGTAATATACGCCGGTAATAATCAAATCGTCGTCATTAAAGAAGCGCTCCGATTGCGATATTGCGATGTTACTATACGCAAACAGAGCTAAAGCAATAAAGTAGATTTTTCGTATCATATTTTATTAGAGATTTATCCTGCAAAAATAACGTATCTTTTTTTACGAGGGATATAGATTTGTTCAAAAATATGGAAGTATGTACAAAATTAGTAACAATACTATTAGCCGAATTAAGATCGTGCTTGTTTAATCCGCCCGCTCATTTGCGAAAAATTTGCGCGAGGTGCGATCTGATTTCTAATCGACGCATAATTCCTGTTCCCGAATCTGTACCGGCCCCAACAATCCCGAAGGTACCGTATCCCATTGGTCGTATGTCGTTTTTTTGTACTGAATATCCACAAAATTGACGTCGTGAAAGATACGCCACTCTACGCCTCGGCGGTCGTAATCGGCAATTCGATTGGCCGGTAAATTGGTAACGTCTATTTCCAGCCGGTTTTCGCCGTTTTTTAAATAAGCGCCGACAAGCGTTTCAAAGGGTGCGGCAAACAAGGTGGCGACTTTTTTCCCATTGATCCAAACCGCCGCGCTTTCGCGTACATCGCCCAAAGAAAGTAAATATTCTTTGCCTGCTTCTTTTTTGAAATAAAATGTTTTAGAATATCGAGCCGTTGCCATGTTTACTTTTAGCGTGTCGTTCGGCAAATCTGTCCACGAACCGATTTTGTCTAATTGGAAGGTTTGTTTGACTTCGGGTTCACTTTCAATAAATTCCAGCTTCCAATTTTCGTTCCAAGCAAACGTTTTTCCTGTCGATTGCCAATATATCCAAGGTTCAGAATCAATCTCTTTGTCTGTAAACGTTTTCAAAATCATGGATTGTCCGGGTTTAAGCTGCATAAACACTTCCGTTCGTCCGTCGCTTTGCCGGAGGTTGGCTTTGCCTTTTTTACCGGTCATCGGATCGAAGAAAACGGCGCTTTTGGCATTTACACCCAAAGTTATCCAATTGTTTACCGGGTTATTTTTCAGCATGGTAAAGAAATAAATATATCCTGTTTCATGTTTGCGGCGAATCAGATTTCCGCCATAATCGGCGCCAAACGATTCTCGGCAGGAATTGAATTTTGCCGGCAGAGACGCGAGGAATTGTGTTCCGGCGTTAACCGCCGTAGGCTCTGTGCGCAAGCGTTTCATGATTTCCGCAAACGCTTTCCGCCTTTCCTCCAAACGGAACAAGCCGGGAACATCTTCGGGATATTGACCGGCAAAAATAATGGTTGCGCCTTGCTCGACCAATGCGTATATTTTCGAAAGCGTTTCAAGCGGTATCCGTTTAACGGAAGGAAGAATCAAGGCTTTATAAACGCTTCCGTCTTTGGTCTTTATGCTGCCGTTTTCGACGGAACAGGTTTGCAGGAAAAGGTCGGAAATGTAGTCCGCATCAAAGCCGGCGTTCAAAATTGTTTCGACCGATTCGTCCCAACACGGTAAGTCATGAAGGACGTCGTGAATCGTAAAGGACAAATAATAATTGCCTCGCTTTTCATGCCATATATCTTGCATGGGAAAATAAAGCAGAAAATCGGCATCAGGTACGCCGTTTTGCAGAAAAGATTGCGTACGAGCAATATAATCGAAAAAAGCGGGAGCATCTCGCCAAATACTGTTGGTCGGAGACATATCTACCGAGGCATAAAATTTCCATCCCGGCCAGGGAGCATCCAGGGGAGAGTAAGTGGTTCCGTGGAAAAAGATATGATTGACGCCCGCTGTGAACATCTTGTCGATTTCCGGTTTAGCTTGCGATAAAGAAGTACGGAAATGTTCGGAGAGCCAGGTAAGCGTTTCGGAGGAAGTATATTTTTTCCCCGTGATGTGCGCCGCCGAGGAAGCGAATTTCAGAATCATCGAATGGCTATCATTCTGCTTACGGATAGAATCTTTGCGCAAACCGGGAATATCAAAGTCGGTGATACCGAACGATTCGCATTCGGGAATATCCACCAAAGCGTACAAATCGATCAGGTTGGCCGGAGAACCGTGCGCTTGATTCCGGGTGGTAACGCCGTGGCTGTGCGCCCAGTCTGTCCAGACTTGCGTAAAATGATCTCTCAACAGTTCCGAAACGGTTTCGCGATAATCGGCAACGACACGAGCAGAAATATCCGTAGCGCCGTCGGCCAACAATTCGGGAAAATAATCCTGCAGCCGATATCCGCGTCTTTGTTCAAATTCTTCCAACAGCGTCGGCGTCCAATTGGCGCCATACACTTCATACGAATCGTTAAAAAAGCTGTGCGGAAACGGCGTCTGATTTTTGGCAAAGGCTTTATCGAATTTAGCCAAATACCGTTGAACGGCGTCTTTATTCAAATGGTCGAAAACATATCCCTGTCCGCCGGGGGCTGCCCGTTTCACTTGTTGCCGGGTTTTTCCGATTTCCAGTTGATGGTTGTGAAAAATCGCTTTAGTAGCCGCATCTTGATCAGAAACTTCCGGACCTCCGAATGGCCAACCGGTTCCGGTATTCATATCTACGCTCATATTCAAACGTTTGGCTTCCGATTCGGTGAATGCCAGCATGTTCATCCATCGGGGCGAAAGATAATCAATGTAGTGCATTTCTCTACCTTTTACTCCGTAAACAGGCGTAATCTCTACGCCGCCGACGCCTGCTCGACTTAAGGCTTCCAGATTACCGGTCAGATTGAGGGAATCGACGTCGCTGCCCAACCACCACCAGCGTGTCCAAGGTTTAGCTTCGCGCGTGATTTCCGGCCAATCGGTATCATCCTGAGCGAAAGAACATCCTGAAAAGAACAGGAAAAGAACCGATGTATATGCTATTAACTGTTTCATACATTTATTTGTTTAATTTCCATCCGGTTTATCAATCTCTATAAACGGACTTAAAGGTAATGAAAATTTCTGAAAGTCATCCGGTTGGCTCGGATTAAAAGTGTGGACGTCGGCACGTAAATACCGTAAAATATCGGTCAGATGCTTTTGCCGGACGCCTTCTATTACACAACGGGCTATCTCATAACCTCCGAAAGCATTGAAATGGGTATTGTCTTCCAAGGCATTGGGTTGATTGGGAAATGTTCCCGCCGGATAATGTACAAATGCTTTCAATGAATTATTTTCTCCTAACGCTTCATACAACGTTTTGCTCATCTGATGAAGATCTATCAACGGTACTTTTTCATTTTCAGCTAATTTTCGAACCGCATCGGGATATTCGCCATGCGTATTGACGATTTCGCCTTTTTCATCGAACCGTCGCCTTTGTACCGGCGTAAGTAATACCGGATACATTCCCTGTTTCCGGGCTTCGGCAATAAAGATTTTCAGACTTTCGGCGAAAGAAGTCCAGGGGCCAATTCCTTCACCGGTCTGCTTTTGGTCGTTATGACCAAATTCCACAAAAAGATAATCGCCGGCGTGGGCTTGCGTCAGTAGTTTTTCCAAACGCCCGGCCGCAATGAACGTGTTGGCGGATTCGCCGGACTCGGCATAATTGGCAAAAGCAATTCCCCGGCCGAAAAAACGGGGAATCATTTGTCCCCAACCGCACCAAGGCTCGTTGTCCTGATCAACAACCGTAGAATTGCCACAAAGGAAAACGGTCAAGGGGCGTTCTGCCGTCCGAATTCGAATGCGTTGTACGCTGGGATGCGTACCGGTAAATTCCAAATTCAGCTTATCGTCCCAATTCCATTTGTTTCGCTCCCGCGCCTTCAGACGCGTCTCTTTGTCCGGTCGAATCTGTTTGTTCCGAATATTTATGGTGAACGACTGTTCGCTGGTTTCTCCTTTTTCTGTTTTTATTTTTTCGAGAAATAAACGCCGGGATTCGCCTCGCACCGTTGTTTCGGATATTTTATCCGAATGACCTAACCAGAGCGTTACATCGTAATTTCCTTCGGGTAAACAGGTCGAAAAAATGAACGCTTCGTTGTCCGGCGGCAGTTGAAAATCGACCCCTAAAGTATATGTACTGTCCACAAAACCGCCTTCGAGCGAATCGTTTGCCAACAGGGGGGTAGCTATCAGGAGTAACGGAACGATTAATTTGTTTAGAATCATGACCTTGTTTTTATTTGTGGATTTAAATAAAGAATAAGGTACAGGGATGTAGCCTGCACCTTACTCTTCTCCGGTTTTATTTTAATAGCCCGGATTTTGCAACGCCGTTTTTTGTTCGTCGGTCAGCGCAGAGCCATCTTCATTGATCAGACTATCAATGAACGATTGTGGAATTGGACGATACAAATGGCGATCATTCAGCGTGTTTGAAGCTTTCGTTTCCGTATTGAAAAACATCGTGCGACGGACGAGCAATTTCGTGCGGGCCAAGTCTTCCCAACGGAGGAATTCGCCGTTCAGCTCGCGAGTGCGTTCGTTCATGATGAAGTTCAACATGCGGTCGAAATCGCCGGAGCAATTCAGTTTTCTTAATATATACTCATCTTCCTTAGGAAGCTGATTTATGCTGCTCACCGTCAGGTTAGTCGCATTGCTGAAATCGCTCACGCCGGTCGAAATAACATACGTGTTCTTCTTGCTATACGCTTTATACATGGTGGCGTTAGCGCCTTGGGTGAACATGGATGTACTCTCGTATGCTCCCTGACCGTCCTGATGCCGCGTCCGATCTTCATTGGATTTATACTGCGCCCGTTGACGCACCTTGTTGATCGGGTCGAGGGCTTCCTGATATTTACCCTGACGCACAAGGGCTTCCGCCTTGATCAAATAGGTTTCTGCGACGCGGGCAAGAACGCCGTCGCGGTAACTGTTGCCGCTTTCCGAAGTACGGGTGCCGTCTTCAAATTTGGAAAGACCTACATAGCCGTTTTTAGGAACAGCTACAACGGCATTTTTGGAGTTGTTTTGCACCCGCCATTGACCACTGGCATTGCCGTTATAATGAACGACAGCATTGGGAACTACTTTGCCTTCAAATTCAAAGTCCGATTCGCCGACAAGCGCAAAATGGTTGTTATTCCACGCCGGATCCCAATGGTAAGTAATCGTAGAGCCATCTTCGGACACCGATCCGTTGGGAATAAACACAATAACCGGATCGCCGATGGCAATACTGTAATTTTCGCCGGTATTATTATTTTTTACATTAGCGGTCTTATTGGCATTGTAAATAGTACGTGTTGACTTCCAGAAACGGGAGTCATTCACTTTGTCGTAAGAAAGGATATTATATTCTGTGGGGCGGCAACGTTGGTAGTTGTGTCCGATCCAAGGCCCACGAGTAATCCAAGCGCCGAAAGCGCCATTGTGGAATTGGCAATTCCAGTAAAAGAAATTACGGTTACCGTAACGTCCTTGCGTAGAACCGTTATCAAATTCGGCGGCCATCAGGATTTCCGGCAGCGTTTCGGCGTCGCAATTCACGCCTGTCCAGTTAGCAAACAGGTCGGCGTAATCGGAAGCCAAAGCGCGATGTCCGATCACATCATCGCAAAGCGTAATAATACGCGCGAGGTCGGCTGTTTTGTAGGCGCTGTTCCAAGAATCGTTGCGTTCGCTGACGCGAAGCAAAAGCGCCTTGGCGAGGAAATGGGCGGCCGTGTATTTGGTCCATCCAAGTTTACCGCGACGGCTGACGTCGCTCTGCTCCGGAAGCAATTCGTAAGCGGCTTGAAGATCTTCAATAATCTGCGCCAAACATTCCTCTTCGCTTGCACGGGTAAATGTACGTACAACGCCTTCCGAAGGTTCGGTACGCAATACTACGCCGCCATATTGGGAAACCAAACGGAAGTAATTATAACCGCGGAGGAAATGGCCTTCACCCAATACCAAATCACGAACGCTTGCATTCGATACCGAACTGGCATTAGCAATGACGGTATTGGCCGAAGATATGCCATAATAGAGTTGATCCCACAAGGCTTGCGGAGTAGGCACATTCGCATTCATACCGGTGGTAATGGCGCCTAACCGGGCGTCATACAGCATCCAAGGTTCGGAAGTAGCGTCGGTACCCATTTCAAATTCGTCCGTTCCGTAAGAAGTGATACCGTAAGCCCACTCGTATGCAAACAACCAACGTCCGTTGGAATAGAGCGAACCGGCCAACTCAACGATACCTTGCTCCGTTTTCAGATAGTCGCTCAGGTATCCGCTTTTATATTCTTCGTCCAGAAAACTTTCGGAACAAGAAGGGAATGAAACGGAGAGCGTAACCGCTACTAAGCCTCCCCATATATATTTATTCAGTTTCATATTCATTATATTTATTGTATTTATTATCATTAAAGTTAAAAAGTAACATCAAGCCCTACTGTCCATCCCTGATTGTAGGTAGCGCCGCCCAAATCCAAATCGATGAAGTTTACGCTGGAATAGATGGTAAACGGATTATTCGCTTGAACATACACCTTCAGATTGGAGAGGCCGGCCTTACGGATAATGTTGCCGGGCAAAATATAACCCAAGGATAGGTTTCGCATCTTCAAGAAATTAGCTTCACGGAAGCCCAAGAGGTTTGCATAAGCGTCGCCGCCCGATTCATTATAGACCGGCTTTTGATACTCGG